>JAICJJ010000077.1 GCA_025928535.1 Thermomicrobiales bacterium | reverse complement strand
GAGGTCGCCCGCCTGCGGGCCGCGCTCGCCGGCAACGTCGTCACGCCGACCGATCCGGATTACGATCGAGCGCGGGCGGTCTGGAACGGGATGTTCGACCGCCGTCCGGCGCTGATCGCCGCGTGCGCCACGACCGCGGATGCGGTCGCCGCGCTCGCCTTCGCCCGCCGTCACGAACTGACGATCGCGGTGCGCGGCGGCGGCCACAGCGTCGCCGGCTACTCGACGTGCGACGGCGGCATCGTGGTCGATCTTTCGCCGATGAAGCAAATCGACGTCGATCCCGTCGGTCGCGTCGCCAGCGCCGGCGGCGGGGTCACCTGGGGGGAACTCGACGCGGCCACCCAGGCGTTCGGCCTCGCGACGCCGGGCGGCGTCTTTTCCCGCACCGGCATTGCGGGACTCACCCTCGGCGGCGGCTACGGCTGGCTCCGCGCGACGTACGGCCTGGCGTGCGACAACCTGATCGGGGCCGAGGTGGTGACCGCCGACGGTCGGGTGATCGTCGCCGGCGAGCAAGACGGCCAGGACGCCGACCTCCTCTGGGGCTTGCGCGGCGGCGGCGGCAACTTCGGCGTCGTCACCCGTTTCACCTTCCGGCTGCACCCGGTCGGCCCGAACGTCTCCTTCGCGGTCGTCTTTCATGACGGCGAGGGCGACGCGACCGGGCGCGTCCTCCGCTGGTTCCGCGACTACTGCGCGGACGCTCCGGACGCCGTCAACCCGATCGCGGTCTGCGGCGTCGTTCCCGACGACATGGAAATGTTTCCTGAAGCAATCTGGGGCAAACGCTACGTGATGCTCGGCGCGCTCTTCGTCGGGCCGACGGACGAGGGCGAGCGCGTCTTGCGGCCGCTGCGCGCGTTCGCGCAGCCGCTGGCCGATTTCAGCGATGTCCTTCCGTACGTCGACGCGCAGAAGCTCTGGGACGCCGACTATCCCGACGGCATGCGCTACTACTGGAAATCGCTCAATCTGGTTCGGCTCGACGACGCGGTCATCGAGCGGATCGTGGCGGGCGCCCGGCGCCAACCGTCGCCGCTCAGCACGACCGATCTCTGGTTCGTCGGCGGCGCCGTCCGACGCGGCCCGGCGGACGGGAGCGCCGTGCGCGGCCGCGACGCCGTCGTCATGCTGGGGTTGGAAGCGAACTGGGAGGAGCCTGCCGACGACGAGCCCAACATGCGATGGGCGCGCGAATTCATCGCCGAGATGGAGCCGGTTTCCGACGGCAGCCGCTACCTCAATTTCGCCGGCTTTCTGGAAGAAGGCGACGCCGCGCTGCGCTCGACATTCGGCGCGCACTACGCGCGCCTGGTCGAACTGAAACGACGCTACGACCCGACGAATCGGTTCCGGCTCAATCAAAACATCGATCCGTCAGATCAGGACATCGCGTCGCTCCCATCCGCGACGGCTCGATTGACCACGCTTGCCGAACCATGATGGACACCCCCTCGTGACCGCATCGAGTCGCCGTGCGCGCCGACCAAGGAGCCGTTCCGGGTCGAAGGCGCCGCCCCGACCAAATGGCGCATGCTACGATTGAGTTGGGACACGATTGGCGCGGGGCTGACCCGAAGCACCACGACAGTGAGCGTGATGGAGCGAACGGCGAGGGCCGCTCCCGGCGCGCCGGCGACATTCGGCCAACTCCTGCGCCGCCATCGTTTGGCGACTGGGCTGAGCCAGGAATCGCTCGCGGAGCGAGCCGGCTTGAGCGTGCGTGGCCTGAGCGACCTGGAGCGGGGCGCGCGCCGTGCGCCGCGACCGGAGACAATTCGGCTGATAGCGGTGGCGCTCGACTTGTCCGCGGCCGAAATGACCGTCTTGGTCGAGGCCGCGCGGCCAGATTTGGCGCTTCCGCCGCCGCTTGGACCGAACGCCGAGCCGTCGGCGGGCTTCCCGGCACGTTCGGCTCCCGCCCACGCCTGGCGGTTCCCCCTCCCGCCGACGCCATTGATCGGGCGGGACGTTGAGCTTGCCAGAATCGTCCACCTCCTGCGATTGCCCGATGTCCGGCTGGTGACGTTGACTGGACCTGGCGGCGTCGGCAAAACGCGGCTGGCGATCGCGGCGGCGGGGGAGATGCACGCCGACTTCGCCGACGGCATCGCGTTCGTCGATCTCGCGCCATTGCGCGATCCGGGGCTGATCACATCGGCGATCGCCAAGGCGCTCGACATCCGCGAGACCGGCGGGCGACCGTTGCTCGATCTGCTCGTGGACTATGCGCGGGAACGGCGTCTCCTGCTCATTCTCGACAATTTTGAGCGCCTCCTGGCGGGCGCGCCGCTGATTTCCAACTTGCTGATGCGCTGTGCGCATCTGAAGGTGCTGTCCACAAGCCGGGTGCGGCTGCGTCTGCGCGGCGAACGCGAGGCGCCGGTCCCGCCGCTGGCCCTGCCCGATCGGTCCAGCGCCGACGGGTCGGAGCCGCCAATCGAGCAACTCGCCAACGTCGCCGCGGTGCGGTTGTTCGTCGAGCGCGCCGCCGACATCAAGCCCGATTTCGCGCTGACCACGACGAACGCGGCGGACGTCGTCGCGATCTGTCGCCGTCTGGACGGGCTGCCGCTGGCGTTGGAGTTGGCGGCGGCCTGGATCAAGTTGTTTCCGCCCAAGGCGCTCCTGCCCCGTCTCGAAGCGCGATCACTGGCGTTGACACGCGGCGCGCGCGATCTTCCGGAGCGGCAGCAAACCCTGCGCGCGACCCTCGCCTGGAGTCATGATCTCCTGACGCCGCCCGAGCAACGGCTCTTTCGACGGTTGTCGGTGTTCGCAGGCGGGTGGACCCTGGAGGGAGCGGAGGCGGTGGCGACCGCCGCCGGAGACCTCGACTTCGAACCGGCGGAAGGTCTCGCCCAATTGATCGACAAAAGCCTGGCGATCGCGTTTGCCAGCGACGCCGCGTCGCCTCGTTTCGCCATGTATGAAACGGTGCGGGAATTCGCGCAGGAGCGATTGCATGAAAGCGGCGAGGCGGATGCAGTCCGGCAGGCGCACGCTCACTGTTTTCTCGCCGTCGCGGAACGAGCCGAACCGGCGCTGGCTGGCGCGGAGCAGGGAATCTGGCTGGACCAATTGGAAGTCGAACATCCGAATTTCCGGGCGGCGTTGCGTTGGTCGACCGATCGAGGGGATCACGAGACCGCGCTTCGCCTGTGCGCCGCGTTGAGCCGATTTTGGTGGCTGCGCGGCCATCTGAGCGAAGGGCGGGCGTGGCTGGAACGAGCGTTGGCCGGCTCCGGCGCGCCGCCCGCGATCGTCGTCAAAGCGATGGTCGAGGCCGGGTATCACGCCTATTTCGCCTTCGACCAGAACCAGGCGACGCGCTGGTATGGCGAGGCGCTGGCGATCAGCCAGACGATTTCCGACCAGGTGGCCGCCGCGCGCGCCCTGAACGGACTCGGCAACGTGGCGCGTCAACGGGGAGAACTCGACCAGGCCGCGGCGCACTATGGCGAAGCGCTGACGCTGGCGCGGCGACTGGACGACCAGCGCATCATCGCCCAGGTTCTCGGCAATCTCGGATTTCTCGTCGCGCGGCGCGGCGACCTGGCGGAATCGAAGGCGCTGCTCGAAGAAAATCTCGACCTTGCGCGCCGCCTCGGAGATCGCGCTCACGAGTGCGCCACCTTGAGCGCGCTCGGTGATGTCGCGCTGGCGGCGGACGAACGAGCCGAAGCGGCCGTCCACTATCGTGCGGGATTCGCGCTCAGCCGCGAAATCGGGGATAAGTTCATCATCGCCGAATGCCTCTCGGGACTGGCGTCCGTGGCTGTTCGATCCAGTCAACCCAACATCGCGGCGCGGCTTCTCGGCACGGCGGCGGCCATCAGCGAGGCGATCGGCGCGCCGCCGGACCACACCTTGCCCGACCTCCACCGAGAAACTGACGCGGCAACCCGGCGCATCCTGGGCGACGAGGCGTTTCACCTCGCGTTCACTGCGGGACACGCGCGCTCGCTCAGCGAGGCGGACACGGATCTAACGGTTCTTGCCCCGGCCCCACCGCCGACTCATCGTCGCGCATCGGTCGAACTCGCCAAACGCTGATAACAATATTCGCGAAGCACGGCGCGGACGAACGCGGGGTGATCTCCGAAGGCGAAGGGATCGATCGCGCGCCAGTCCGCCCCGTCGGCCGATCCGTCGCGCTTGTTCGCGAGATGCCAGAGGAGCAATTCGGATGGCGTCACGCCCGCCTCGGACAGGCTCGGCTGATCGCATCCATGCGCATCGAGCAGGCGCTGCTTCGCCGCAGCTCGCGCGCGCAGGCGCTCGTAGGCGCCGGTGACGCGGAGGTGATCGGGCAAGCGGTCCGCCGCTTCATCCCGCAGGGTTTGCCGAAGGAGCCCGATGAGCGTCTCTTCCCGCATCAGCGCCGCGAATGCGTCGGCGGAGAGGTCATTCGCCGCCAGCCATTGGTCGAAACGACGCTGCTGGTTGAGACCGCGCGCTTGCCGGAACGCGTGCGCCGTCGCTTCGATTTCGGCCGGACCCGCGGCGAGTCCCAGGCGGCGCGCTTCCGCCAGGGCGAGGCGGCGAAAGAGCGCGCCCGCCTCGGCCGACGCTTGCGTCCGGCCGTCCAGCCGCAATTCGTCGAGGAGATGATCGAACGAAAGCCCGCCGAAACCGCCGTCCGCCTGCCGGTCGTCGACCGCGAGGAGCCATTGGGCGCGCTCGGCGTAGACGGTGCGTTCGAGCCAGAACGAGGCCCGCGGGCGATCCGGCGTCGTGCGCGCAAAATCGCGCATGAGATGCAGCATCGCCAGCGCGTCTTCCCGCTTTCGATCGACGCGATGGTCCGGCATCCAGGCGCGCAACGCGGCGATCTCGGCCGGGTCCACTCCGCGCTCCGGCGCCCGCGACAGCAACGCTGGATAGGATCGATCCGGGTAGTGGAACGATTTGGCGAGCCGCTCCAGTTCCCCTCGCGTCGATTCGCCGATGATCCCCGCAACGATGGCCGCCGCCAGCGTGGCGCGGATGTTGACCATCGCCTCGGAGAGCGGCTTCGCGCCGCTCTCGGGCGGTCCGTGCATGATGGCCACCTCGTCGTCATCTTCGAGCGCGCCGCTCTGGAACGCGGTGAAAACCTCGCCGACGCCTTCCATCCCGAACGTCGCAAGTTCCGCCGCGCGCAACGCCCCCATGCTGGCGCTGCCGAAGACACGGATGCCCTTGTCCAGCGCCCAGAGAATTTCCTTGTGCCACACCGCCGGCACGCGCTCGAACGAGCCGTCGACAATGCCGATCGCCCAGGGACGGCAGCGGCTGACCCGGTAGATGTCGCCTTGGGAAACCGGCGGCAAGACGACGGCGCCGAACGCCGCCACTTCGGCGCGGGGGAGCGTCGGTCCGACGAACACGTAATAAGGCGGCGACGGGCCGCGCCGCGAATCGGCGGACGCGGCGTCAGTGCTCATGATCGATCCGCAGACCCGGGATGACGACGCGGACGACGGCCGCGCCGAACTCCGGCTTGCCGAGATCGACGACCACAACCTGGTCGATCCCGACGGCGCGCAAGCGATCGAGCAGCCAGTCGAGGTCTTCGTTGAACGTCGCCGCCTCGAACGTCGGAACGGCGGTGAAGGAACGCAGTTCGCCGATCGCGTTGATCCGGCGCCGTTGCAATCGGACGATCTCCGGATTCGCGAATCGGTCGTAGTCGTCGCGAAAGATGTCGTCGCGGGAGCCGGCGATCGCGGTCAGGCGCGACTGCGCCGCTTCGGTCAGCGCCCGCAGCAGCGCGATCGCGCGGGATGGGTGACACCCCGAGCCGGCGGCGGCATAGAGGGGCAAGAGCGCATCGTCGCTCCGATCGACGACCGTGCACCAAAAGCCGGGGATGCCGATCTCGGTGGTGATGTCCCAAACCCCGACGGCGATGTCCGCGTGATCGAAACGGTCGAGGACGCTCCGGCAAGCGGGATCGTCGATGCTGTCGAGATCGATGCGAACGCCGAAATCGCCGCCGATCGCGTGTCGCCTCGCGGTTGCGTCACGCTCCACTGCTTCGCAGATGGCGTGAACCGTCGCTTCCAGACGATGGTTGCCAGCCGCCAGCCCGGTGGAATCCGCCGGAAAACAGCCGCTGCCTGGCGGCAGCGGCACGGTCCAATCGGTATGCACGCGTTCGTACGGAACCCAAACCGACCGCTCGCCCAGGAGATCGACTCCTTCGATCCAGAGAATCGGCAAATCGACATGGAAGACGCTGTCAGGGACGCGCTCCAGACGATCGAGATCGACGAGTCGATGCGTTCGCCGCAACTGGGCCGCGCTGCCGAGCTTGAGCGGCGCTTCGATCCGCTCCGCGTGGTGCGCTTCGAGCGCCTCCATCAAGGCCGACGCCTTGGCGGCGACGAGATCGAGTCCCTTGCCCTGGGCGACGGCGAGCGAGCGGGCGTTGGGTCGAATCGCGAGCGCGACCGGAATGCCCGGGCGATCGAGCCCGGTCACGTTGGCGATACGGGTGACGCCGAGTTCGCGCATGATTGGCCCGTAGGTCGCCAGCGTTGCCTGCGGACTGACGAGGCGGTGGGTTCCGTGTCGATAGGCTTTCGGCACGACCTCGCGGCGATCCAGCATCTTCGTCCCGGTCGCGTTCCCACGTTTCGAACAAGCGTGAGGTCGGCGCCTCGATTCGCCCGCCGATGCGCGATCCCGATCGGCGGGGTTATTTGCGCAATCGGAACACTCGAACTTGATGTCCCCGCCCCAGCGCCGCGTGCCGGCCGATCTCGAATTGCTCGTGCGTCGTCAGGAGCGTGCCGTACATCCCCTGCGTGAGACAGTAGTCGCGGGTGACATTTGTCGGATCGGCCGCGAACTCGGCGCGGTACGCGGGGTCAGCATCGAGACGGCGAAGGGCTTCGCGAAAGTCGTCCTCGAATTGCTCATGCCGTGTGTACCCGCTGCAGTCCTTGTCGGGCATCGCCGTCTCCTTTCCGTGGATGACCGCGCTCTGCTCACCGCGGCCGGTTTCGCCCCATCGATGCCGCCGATCGACATGATGCCGATCCAGCCGATTGCGAAGCCCGCACGTCTGGCGGCCCCGGTGTCTCCGATGCACGTTGGAAGCGAATTGCCGTAGATCGATTATTGCGCGCGATACAGGATATGTAAATGACGCATGATCCGACCGCCATGCACCGTTGTTCCGTGGGATAATGAACGCCGACGCGGACGATATCGCCAGACCGTGCGTCGAGACGCGCTGCCGATTCGACCTTCGCTGTGATGCGTTGACCGCAATCGTGGTCGGCATCCTCACGCCTGCGACGGCTTGCCATGACCGACGCCTCCACCGCCAGCGACACATCCCGGGTGGAAACGCGCCTCCTCGTCGGCCGGTCGCCGGAGCAACGACTCCTGCGGGAAGAACTGGCGGCGGCGGCAAGCGGCCATGGCCGGCTCGTCGTCATCGGCGGCGAAGCGGGCATCGGCAAGACCACGCTCGCGCGGGATCTGGCGAAAGCCGCGGCGGACGACGGCATGCTCGTCCTCGTCGGGCATTGCTACGACCTGACCGCCACGCCGCCGTACGGCCCGTGGCTCGATCTGGCGGCCGACGCGCGCTGGCGGGCCGATCTGCCGCCGCTCCCGGCGGCGTTCGCGAGCGGGCGGATCGACGAGATCGACAGCCAGGCCGCGCTCTTCGCGCAGGCGCGCGACTGGTTCGCCGCGCTTGCCGAACGACGGCCGACGCTCGTCATCCTGGAAGACCTGCATTGGGCCGACCACGCCAGCATCGAACTGCTGCGGCATCTCGGCGCCGGCGTCGCCTCCCTGCCGCTCTGCCTGCTGGCGACCTACCGCCTCGACGAGTTGACCCGACGGCACCCGTTTTATCAGCAACTTCCGGCGCTCGTGCGGGACACCGATTGCCGGCGCATCGACCTGCGCCCGCTTGTCCAGGACGATCTTCGCGCGCTGGTCGTCGCCCGGTGGCCCCTCGCGCCGCCCGATCGCGAACGGCTCGTCGCCTATCTCGAACGCCACGCCGAAGGCAATCCGTTTTTCGCCACGGAACTGCTGCGCGCGCTCGAAGAAGAATCGCTGCTGCGGCGAGACAACGGCGGCTGGGCGCTGGCCGATCTCGATCGTGTCGTCATGCCGTCGTTGGTGCGTCAGGTCATCGATGGGCGCGTGGCGCGCCTGGGCGAGGGCACGCGCGTGCCGCTGGCGCTCGCCGCCGTCATCGGCCAGGAAGTTCCCCTGGCGCTCTGGGCGGAGGCGGCCGGTTTGAGCGAAGACGAGGTGTTCGCCATCGTCGAGCAGGCGGCCGAGGCCCATCTGCTCGATCCTGAGCCCGACGGTGTCCGCGTCCGCTTCGGCCACGCGCTCATCCGGGAAGCGCTCTACGACGGCGTCGTCGCCCCCCGGCGGCGGCGTTGGCATCGGCAGGTGGCCGAAATCCTGGCGGCGCAGGCCGGCGCCAGTCCGGACATCGTCGCCGACCACTTCCAGCGCGCGAGCGACGCTCGCGCCTGGGAATGGCACGTGCGGGCCGGCGAACGCGCCCAGCGCGCCTACGCCTGGCTGACGGCGACGGAGCGGTTTTCAAGCGCCGCCGCGTTGCTCGAAGGCATTCCGGGGCTGGAAAGCCAACGCGCCCGGCTGCTGTATCGCTGCGGCCGGTTGCGGCGCTATGCCGACACCCGGGAGGGAATCGCGAATCTGGCCGTGGCCGAGCGGGTCGCCCATCTCGCCGGCGACCGCATGCTGGCGGCGGACGCGACCTATTCACGTGGGCTGTTGCATTGCTTCGCGGGCGAATTCGGGATCGGCGTGGCCGAATTGGAAGCGGGCGTCGTAGCGCTCGAGGCGTTGCCGCCGGATGAAGCGCGTCCGAGTTGGAGCAAAGCCACGTGGCTGGCCGACGCGCTGCCCGCGCGCGAACGGGCCGACATGCCGGACATCGATCCCGCCGCCGACGTGCTGATCGCGGCCGGCGTCCACCACCGGCGCGGCAGTTTGCCCTGGTTTCTCGCGGCCGCCGGACAATTGACGCGGGCGCAGACAATCGGGGAACAATTTGTCACGATCGTCGAGGGGCGCCCGGCCGGGGAGTTGACGATTTCCGCCACCGGCCACGCGTGGATCGGCATCGGTCTTGCCAATGCCGCGCTCGGCCGGCCAGACGCGGCGCGTTCGGCGTTT
>JAICJJ010000156.1 GCA_025928535.1 Thermomicrobiales bacterium | reverse complement strand
TCAAAGAGAAATTCGGCCAGCGCCCGCGCCAGTTCCGTCTTGCCGACGCCCGTCGGCCCGAGGAAGAGGAACGAGCCAAGCGGCCGGTTCGGGTCGGACAGGCCGGCGCGCGCCCGCCGGATGGCGTTGGCGACCGCTTCGATCGCTTCGTCTTGGCCAACGACGCGGCCGTGCAGCCGCTCTTCCATCTTGAGCAGCTTTTCCAGTTCCCCTTCCATCAGGCGGCTGACCGGCACCCCCGTCCAGCGGCTGACGACGTCGGCGATGTCTTCGGCGTCGACTTCTTCTTTCAGCAGCCGGTTTTCTTCCGCGCCGATCGAGGCATTTTCCGCGTCGTTGAGCCGCTGCTCCAGGTCGCGCAACGTGCCGTATTGCAGTTCCGCCGCCCGGTTCAGATCGTAGGCGCGTTGCGCTTGCTCGATTTCGACTTTCGTCCGGTCGATTTCTTCGCGCAGTTCCGACACGCTCTGAATCGCCTGCCGCTCCCGCTCCCAGCGTGATTGCAGCGCGTTCCGCTCTTCTTTCAGATCGGCCAGTTCCTTTTCGAGGTTCTTCAGCCGTTCCTGCGAGGCGACGTCTTTTTCCTTCTTCAGCGCCTCGCGCTCGATTTCGAGTTGCATGATCCGGCGTTGCGCTTCGTCGAGTTCGACTGGCATCGACGTGATTTCCATCCGCAGTTTCGACGCCGCTTCATCGACCAGGTCGATCGCCTTGTCGGGCAGGAAGCGATCGGCGATGTAGCGATGCGACAAGAGCGCCGCCGCCACCAGCGCCGAATCGAGAATCCGGACTTGATGATGCGTCTCGTAGCGGTCGCGCAGGCCCCGCAAGATCGAGATCGTGTCTTCGACCGACGGTTCGCCGACGTAGACCGGCTGGAACCGTCGCTCCAGCGCCGCGTCTTTTTCGATGTACTTGCGGTATTCGTCGAGCGTCGTCGCGCCGATGCAGCGCAATTCGCCCCGCGCCAGCATCGGTTTGAGCATGTTCGAGGCGTCCATCGAGCCTTCGGCCGCGCCCGCGCCGACGACGGTGTGCAATTCGTCGATGAACAGGATGATCTGCCCATCCGACTCGGTCACCTCTTTCAGCACGGCCTTGAGCCGTTCCTCGAATTCGCCGCGGAACTTCGCGCCGGCGACGAGCGCGCCGAGATCGAGCGCGACGATCCGCTTGTCCTTGAGCCCTTCCGGCACGTCGCCGCGGACGATTCGCTGCGCCAATCCCTCGACGATCGCCGTCTTGCCGACGCCCGGTTCGCCGATCAGGACCGGGTTGTTCTTGGTCCGGCGGGAAAGGACCTGAATCACGCGCCGGATTTCGTCGTCGCGGCCGATGACCGGGTCAAGTTTGCCGTCGCGCGCCGCTTCAGTCAGATCGCGCCCATACTTTTCGAGCGCCTGATATTTGTTTTCGGGATTCGCGTCGGTCACCCGCTGTCCTCCCCGGATCGACGTCAGCGCTTCGTACACCCGCTCCCGCGTGACGCCAAGATTGGCCAACACTTTCGCCGCCGCCGAATCGGGAACCGCGAGCATGCCGAGCAAGAGATGCTCGGTCGAGACATATTCGTCGCCGAATTGCCGCGCTTCCGTTTCCGCCGCCTGCAACACCTTGCGCAACGCGCTCGAAACCGTCGGCTCGGCGCTGTATTGCAATTTGGGCGCGCGGTCGAGTGCCGCGATGACGTCACGTTTCGCCCGCTCCGGATCGATCCCGAGCGTGAGCAGGATTTGCGGCACGACGCCGTCGCTCTGCTCGAGCAAGCCGAGCAGCAGCGCCTCGGGTTCGAATTGCGAAAGCCGCCGCGCTTCGGTTTCGCGCTGCCCGGCGACGATCGCTTCTTGCGCTTTTTCCGTGAATCGTTGTTGCGTCGTCATCCGCCGACCGCCCCCTTCCGTCCTTGATCAGATTGGTGTCGTCAAATCGTCTTGTCATCGCGACACGACATGCAGAAGCGATGCCGCGCGCCCCGTTCGGGGCGGCACGGCGATCGCCGCGCGTCGCGTCAGCGGCCGCCTTCGTCGTGCACGCCGAGCATCGCGAGCACGGCGTCAATTTCCTTCGCCAGCGCTTCGCACGCGCCGTTCGGCTCCGACCGCGCTGCGGCGATCGCCCGCGAGCGCGTTTCTCGCAGGCGGTTGGTCAATTGGAGCGCGAGTTGGACGCCGGCCAGGTTCAGCCCTCGCTCATCGACGAGATACTTCACCTGACGCAGCCGCTCGATGTCGCGGTCCGAATACAACCGCAAATTGCCGGACGTCCGCGAGGGAGCGATCAGTCCTTCTCGCTCATACTTGCGCAACGTCTGCGGATGCATCTCCAGCAGCCGCGCCGCGACGCTGATCACGAAAACCGGTTCACCATGGCGCATCGCCATCTCGCCTCGCTCCCTCTTGTCTTCGCAACATTATAAAGTTTGATACGTATCGTGTCAACATTGGCGCGAGCCGCCCGGTGCGTCAGACAGCGCGTGGCCGTCCGTTCGTCCCAATCCGCCGATCTCCCCCATTGCGGGGATACCGGCGCCGCGGAATGCGGAGTACGCTGATTTGCGCCGCCCGCCGCGCATTCGCCCACCTGCAGGAGGTTCCGCCAATGCTCATCTACGCCCATCGCGGCGCGTCCGGGCGCCACCCGGACAACCCGCTGCGCGCGTTTCGGGCCGCCATCGACGATGGAGCCGACGGCGTCGAACTCGATCTGCACGCCACCGCCGACGGCGTGCCGGTTGTCATTCACGACCGCGATCTTGCCCGCACGACCACCGGCGCGGGACCGGTCGAAGCGTTGACGCTGGCCGAATTGCGCTCCTTCGACGCCGGCGGCGAACCGGTCCCGACCTTCGCCGAGGTGCTCGATCTCCTCGCCGGCCGTCTGCGGCTCGACATCGAATTGAAGCAAGCCGGCATCGAGCGGCAGGTGCTGGAAGTGCTGGCCCGCTATCCGCACGCGACTTGGGCGATTTCGTCGTTCGCTTGGGACATCTTGCGCGCCGTGCGCCGGATGTCGGCGCGCGCCGAACTCTGGCCGCTTGCCGAAGCGGTTGACGAACCGTTGCTCGCCGCGGCCGAAGCGCTCAATTCGCCGAACGTCGCCCTCGCGGCGAACGCCTTCGACGCCGCGTCGGCCATCCGGCTGCGCGAAGCGGGGCTTGGCGTCGTCGTCTGGACGGTCAACGACCCCGACGAAGCGCGCCGCATGCGCGACCTCGGCGCGCGGGCGCTCTGCACCGACGAGCCGGCGGCCATCCGGGCGGCGCTGGCCCAATCGTGACCGTGCCGCCGGCCTGGGCGGTTCACCGCCGGACCAGCAGCACCACCAGCAAGAGGACGATCGCGATCAACGCAACGACGAGCAGCCATGCCGGCGGCGGCATCCGCTCGCTCGGCGCTTCGATGCCGCTCCTCGTCGCGGTCGGCAGCGCGGTCGCCGCGCGCCAGTCGGCAAACGGAATCATCTCCCGCCGCCGTTCCCGTTCGCGCTCGAAGGCGACGATGCGTTCCGCCAGCGCCGCGGGGTCGGTTTCCGCCCAGTTCAGGTCGTACGGCCCCCATTTGCGGTCGAGCGCGATCGTCGACTGGAGGGCGTCGTTTTCGTGCTGCTCGGCGCCGGAGAGCGCCAGTTCGTAGGCCCGCTGGTCGCTGCGGAGATCGGCTTCGATCGCCCGCCGCACGTCGGACGCCCGCTTGCCGGCCCAATCGGGATGCCAGGCAAACAGGGGATCGGTGTCGCCCATGGCGTCGCGTCCATCGGCCATGCTGATCGCTGCCTCCCACGTCGTCGGTATTGCGACCCTCAGTCCCCGGCGACGAGCGTCAGATCGCGCGTCGCTTCCCGCGAGCGGGTTTCGACGTGGCTGTGGCCTTCGACATCGATCACCCGCCAGAGTTCGCTCATCGCCGGCGATTCCTGGACGTCTTCGACGTGGCTGATGACGAAGAGTTGCCGAAAATCTTCCGAATCCTGGGTCAGCCGGCCGAGCATGTCGAGCAATTGCCGTCGTCGCTCCTGATCGAGCGAGCCGAAGACCTCGTCGAGCACGAGAAAGCGCGGCCGGTTGACCGCCTGCCCGCCGATGACCCGCGACAATGCGAGGCGCGCGCAAAGCGCAAAGACATCACGCTCGCCCCCGGAAAACGACGACAACGGAAAGCATTCGTCGCCGTCGTAGATTTCCAGCCCATAATCCTGATCGAGTTCGACCCGGCTGTATTTCTGGTTGGTCACCCGGTCGATCAATTCGCCGGCGTAATCGGCGATGCGCGGCCCGAGCTGCTCGGCCACGAAACGTTCGAACGTATTGAATTCGTCGCGCATCCGCAGCAGATCGTCCGCTTCCCGCCGCACCACGATCGCTTGCGCCTGCCGCTCCGCGAACGCCGATTGCTCGGCGACGAGCCGCGTTTCCCGATCGAGCGCACGGTCGAGCGCCTTTTCGGCGTCGTGCAAGGATCGGGTCGCCGCCTCACCTGTGGCCTGACCTTCTGCCAGCCGCCGTTCGGCGTCGGCGAGTTTCGCCGGATCGAAGCCGACCTCGGCCAGATCCCGCTCGACGGCCGCGCGTTCGTCCCGGCTTCGCTCCAGGGCGTCGAGCGCGGCGGCCCGATCCGTTTCCCGCTGCGGCCCCTGCTCCAGTTCGACGTCGATCGCCGTGATGCGCGAGCGAGCGTCACGCGCCCGTTGCCATGCGTCGTTCGCCGCGGCATGCGCCGCCCGATCGTACTCGACGGGGCCGAGCGCGGCGATCTCGTCCCGCAGTCGCACGATCTCCGCGCCCGCCCGCCGCGCCGTGGCGCCATGATGCGCGATCGTTGCCGCCGCGCCAGCGACCGCCTGCAAGAGATCCGCCTCGACCTGCGCGGCCCGCACCTCCGCCGCGTCGGGCGCTTCGGGCAATCCCGTCGTCCGCAGCGCGTCGTCGCGCTCGGCGCACAACTGGCGGACGCGCTCGGTCTGCTCGGCGACATATTGCCGGCCGTCGGCCAGAGCCGCGTCGGTCTTCTGGACGTCGGCCAGCCGGCGCCGTGCCTCGGCCTCGGCGGCATCGGCAGCAGCCGCCTCCTCCGTCGCCGCGCGCATCGTCCGGCCCTCGGCGGCTTCGGCGACATCCGCCGCTTCCGCCTGCGTCGCCAGCGCCACGATCACGATTTCGGCGTCTTCGCTGCTGATTGGGCGCGTGCAGGTGGGGCAATACGACTCGATCGCCAGATCGCGCAGTTGCCCGATCAACGCCTGCAGTCGCTCCCGCTCCCGCTTGGCGTTGACCGCCGCGGCTTTCGCCGCCGTCGCCCGCTCCCGGGCCGTCTGGCTTGCGGTCCGGGCATCCGCCGCCTGATCCGCCGGATCGCCATCCCGGAAAAGTTCGTCGCGCTGATTCTCGTATTCGACGAGTTTGCTTTCGTAACGACCGAGGCGTTGTTGTTCGGCCGCGAGGTCGTCGGCCGCTTTTCGACAACGCGCCAGGGTCACCGAGCGTCGGACCGCGCCATGGACGTCGAGGCCGGCGATGAGCGTTTCGAGTCGGGCGGCGCCGGCAGCGGGATCGGTCGCGTCGGCGTCCGTCCAGGTCCACCCCGGAATGCGGCTCCCCGCGTCCGCTTTCGCCACCGCCGCCTGCAATCCGGCCGTGCTGCGCGCGATTTCCTCCCGTTGTCGCTCGATATCGCGCTGCATCCGGACGCGCGCTTCGGCCCGTTGCCGGTCGGCTTCGAACCGCTCGACCGTCTGCCGGGCGGCCGGCTCCCCGTCGGCGATGGGAATCAGCGCTTGCCGATCGTCTGCCTTCCGCGCCAGATCGACCAGCGCCGCCTCAGCCGTTAGCCGGCGCTGGTCGGCCAATGCGATTCCGCCGTTGACGCGCTCCAACCGCACCCGCAGCACCCCGTCACGGCTTTGCAGCGTCAGGAGCCGTTCCCGCTCCCGCTCGATCTCTGCTTGCGCGTTCCGGCCCTGTTCGAGCGCAAGAAGCGCGGAGTCGCGATCGCCGCCGAGCCGACCTGCTTCGAGCCGGGCGTCGATGATTTCCCGTTCGAAATCGCGTTCGTCGAGCGTCCGCTTCACATCATGCGCCAGCGCGTCGGCGTGCCCCTTGCGCGCGTTCCCTTCGTCGGCGATTTCAGTTTGCGCCGCCCGGATGACGTCGAAGCCGAGCAACCGCGACACCTCGCGGCGCCGGTCGGACGGACCGAAGGCGCCGAAAAAGGACAACTCCTTCTGCCGAGTGAAAAAGGTCGAGACGAACGCCTGATGCGAGAGACCGATCAGACGGTTTTCGATGTAGCGGGTGACCGGGCCGGTGCCCTGCACGACCGGCGCGGCCGGATTGTCGGCGCGATAGATTTCCGCCGTCTTCAAGCCCGATTTCGTCAGACCGCGCTCGATCACCCACGACGCGCCATCGCGCGGATCGAACAGGGTCAACGTGACTTTGGTCGCGCCGGGGATGCCGCGCGGGGGCACGTCGCTGTTGCCGATCGTGCGCGGGGCGAAGAGGCACCATTCGATCGCTTCGAACAGCGTCGTCTTGCCGACGCCGTTGGCGCCGATGACGCCGACAATGCCGCGTTCCGGAAACTCGATCCGCTCCGATCGGTATTGCCGGTAGTTTTCGAGTTCGAGGGTCGAGAGGATCACGCCCCATCCCCTTCGGCGCCGCTCTCCCGCGCCGCGATCAACGCCTGATCGAGCGCCCGCAATCCCCGTTCGCGAAACGCGCCGGCAAACCCCTCGTCATATTCGCGCCGCTCCAGTTTGCCGTCGATGAAAAGGCTGAAGAGCGCGCGGACGTCGCTCAGCGATTCGCCTTCGGTCGCCTGCGCGCCGAAGATCGCATCGCCCGGGGAGGTCAATTCGAGATGCCAGAC
>JAICJJ010000213.1 GCA_025928535.1 Thermomicrobiales bacterium | reverse complement strand
TGTCGGCGCCAAGGCGGACGATCGTCCAGTCATGGCTCCCGCACGGGTGCGGCTTGCGCAGCCGCACCACGTCCCCGAGCCGCAATTCGAGCGGGCCGTCCGGCATCGCCGGTCACCTTTCGCGCCTCGCGGCAGCCGGCCGCATCGCAGCCGGGTCGCGGCGCTACATCAGCCCGGGCAACTTGAGGCCGCCGGTCAGGACCGACATCTTTTCTTCGGCCATCGCCGTCGCTTTCGTCATCGCATCCTGAACGGCGGCGGTGATCAGATCTTCGAGCATTTCGACGTCATCCGGATCGACCACGGTCGGATCGATCTTGATGCCATGAAATTCCCGTTGCCCCGTCACCTGCGCGGTGACGACGCCCCCGCCGGCGGTGCCGTCGACGATCGTCTCGGCCAGGTCCTGCTGAATCTTGGCGAGACGATTCTGCATCTGTTGAATCATCTTCATGTTGACGGACATGGCGTGCTCCAGAAGCATTCGGGCCAGGCGCGGCAGACGCAGACGCGCCCGCTCCGCTCCCCGCCGAGGGCGAGGACGGGTCACGAGTATACCAACCGACTCCACTCACGCCGGTCGTTTGGCCAGCCCGGCGCCGTCGCGCTCCGCTTTCCAGCGTTCCGCCCGGTCGAGCATCGCCGTCGCGTTGGCGCGCGCCGCGCTCGTCACCGGAAGTCCGTCGAGCATCGCCGCCAGTTCATCGACCCGCGCCGCGCCTTCGATCGGCTCGACCTGCGAGACCACTCGTTCGCCCCGCTCGGTCTTGCCGATCCGGAAATGGGTCTCGGCGAACGCCGCGATCTGCGGCAGGTGCGTGATGACGATCACCTGATGCCCGGCCGCAAGCCCCCAGAGTTTTTCCCCGACGACTTGCCCCGACCGGCCGCCGACCCCGACATCGACCTCGTCAAACACCAGCGTCGGCGTCGCGTCAGCCATCGAGAGAATCGACTTCAGCGCCAGCATCAGCCGCGCCGTTTCGCCGCCCGAGGCGACGCGAACCAGCGGCTTCAGCGCTTCGCCCGCATTCGAGGCGATCATGAATTCGACCCGGTCGATGCCGGTCGCATCGAACGCGAACCGCTGGCGCGGCCCGTCGGCGACCGCCGCCGGCGCGCCCCGCTCGTCCGGAACCTGCTCGATCCGCACCGCGAATCGGGCGCGGCCCATGTTCAATTCGGCGATCGCCGCTTCGGTCGCCCGCGCCAGCCGTTCGCCGGCGGCTTGGCGGCACGCGGAAAGATCGGCTGCCGCGTTCCCGAGCGTATCGAGCAGCGTCGCCTCCCGCCCCTGCAAGGACTCGATGTCCGCCTCATTGCCCGTCAGCGCCGCCAGTTCCTCGCTGGCGCGCTCGCCAAAGGCGATCACCTCGTCGATCGTCGCGCCATATTTCCGTTTCAAACGTTGCAATTCGGCCAGCCGGTCTTCGATCTCGGCCAGCCGCGCCGGGTCCGCTTCGATGCGATCCCGGTAGGCCCGCACGTCGCCCGCCGCGTCTTCGAGCAGGAACTGCGCTTCGCGCAACCGCTCCGCGATCGGCTGGGCGCTTTCGTCGATGCCGGCGATGTCGCTGAGATACTGAATCGCCTTGCGCAACGCCGGCAACGCCGGCAATGCCCGGTCGTCCGCGCTGTCGTCGCCGACGATCAGGTCCAGCCCGGCCGCTGCGTCGAGCGCCAGCCGTTCGGCGTTGGCCAACACCTGCCGCTCCGCGGCAAGCGCCTCGTCTTCCCTCGGAACGAGTTGTGCGGCCGTGATTTCATCGCTTTGGAATCGAAGCAGATCGGCGCGCTGCTCGCGTTCGCGCGCATGCGTCCGGATGTCGTCGATCCTTGCCCGAATCTCGCGCAACGCGGCGACGATGCGGCCGACCTCCGCGCGCGCCTCCAATGTGCCGGCGAAGCGGTCGAGGAGGTCGAGATGTTCGGACGGCCGCAGCAGCGACAGATGATCGCTTTGGCCGTGAATGTCGACCAGCGCCTGTCCGATCCGGCCGAGCGCGCCGGCCGTCATCGCGCGTCCATTGACGCGGGCGGCGCTGCGTCCGTTCGCCTGCACGTCTCGGCTGAGAATCAGCAATCCGTCTTCGGGTTCGACGCCAAGCTCGGCGAAGAGTTCGCCGACCTCCGGCCGCATCGAAAGCGCGGTCACATCGAACGTCGCTTCGATCCGCGCTCCTTTCGCGCCGGTGCGGACCACGTCCGACCCGACGCGCTCGCCCAACACCGCTCCCAGCGCGTCGATCAGGATCGACTTGCCGGCGCCGGTTTCGCCGGTCAGCGCGTTCATTCCCGGCTCGAAAGCGATCCGGGTCTCGTCAATGATCGCGAAATCGCGTATGGAAAGTTCGAGCAGCATCCCGCCCTCGCGCCGGCGGCCTCTCTCCGCGACAACGTTCGTCGCGTTTGAGCATACCCGACGCAGACGGGGAAAGCGGATCCTGCAGGCGCGATCCGCGGAGACCTAGCGCAAGGAAGCAGGGAATTGCGTCAACGGGAGCCGCGGCCGGCCAAAGCATCGTGGTCTGACATGTTGCGAAATGAGCCGGAGACGTTCCCGGTCCAGCGGCGCCGAACGCTCCGAATCAGAAGCAAGCGACGCCGCCCGCGTCCGTTCCAGCCGCTGTTCGCTGGCCGCAAGGCGCGACCGAGTCGCCAGCGGGAGGAACGTCGCGCGCGGCGTCGCCGCATAACTTCGGGTGCTTCAGGCGAGGCCCGCTCTATTTATGAGGACCTTTCCCGCCGCCATTGTTGCCGTTGTTGCCATTGTTGCCGCCGCCATTGCTTCGGGAATCCCCACCGTCGCGGTTTGCATTGTTGCCGTTGTTACCATTGCCGTTGTCGCCATTATTGCCGTTGTTCGTGCCGCCGTCGCCATGCGGGTTGCCGTTGCCGGGCGGATCGACCACGCCGTCGCCACCATTGTTGTGGCCGCCGGAATTGCCAGGGTCGATGTCATTGCCGTTTTGATCGTTCTCGCTGCCGTTGCCACGACCGGAGTTCGAGTGCGTCGTCGCGCCGGAAATGCTGTGTGTCGTTCGCGTGGTGAGGACGATCGCCGCCAACGCCGGCGGCGCGTAGACCTTGACCGCGGTACGCCGATCGAGTCGCGAAACAAGCCGGGTCATCAGGGGATCGCGTTCATCGGTCATGGGCAAGTTCCTCCCTTGTCACGGCCGATCGCGCCAACCCGCCGCCGTGGCAGGCAAGCCGGCCACAACCAGCGTATGCGGCCAACGATGGTCCGCCATCCCGGGAATCAATGAACTTTTGTTACGTCAATTCGACTAACGCGCTATCCCTCAATTGAGCCAGATTCGGTCAGTTCAGGCGCCGTAGCATCGACACGACACCATCTAGAGTTCGTCGCGCTTGAGAAATCCCGTCATGCAATGGATGCCGCCGCCGCCCTTGATCAATTCGTCGATCTCGATCGGATGGCAAATCACGCCGGCCGCTTCGTATTTCGCGCGCATCGCCATGCCGCCCGCCGGCATCAGAATCTCGCCCGGCGCGATCGCGACGAAATTGAGCGGCAGAAAGGCATGCGCCTCCGCTTCGTCTTCCACCTCGATGAAGCGAAACCCGCGTTTTCGCAGCGTCTCCACGACTCGGTAAGGCGTGCGGCGCGGCCAGATCGCCGCCAGGTCGCGGTCGAGGATCGCCAGCACGCCGTCGAGGTGCATCGCGCCGTACGGCAACCCGACGCGCACGACACTCTGCACCCCGATTTCCCGCAGCATTCGCTCGACCTGATCGGCGCCTTCCTCATTGGTGCGCAGCCCTTCGGCCAGAAAGCAGAGGTCGCGATCGATCCAGCACACATCGGCGCCTTCGAACGTGCCTCGGCCGTGGACCGTCATCAGGATCGGCACGCCGGCCGCCGCGAGCGCCTCCGCCACCAGCCGCTCTTCGCCGGCGCGCACCGTCGATGCCGGCCGGGTCACGATCGCCCCTTCCGGCGTCATCAGCATCAGATCGCGCACGAAATACGAATTCGGCTTGTCGATCCGGCCGCGCTCGACCAGATAAACATCGACGTCGAATTGCCGATACGCGTCCGCGAGCGCATCATGCTGCGCGCGCGCCCGCTCCGGATCGAGGTCCGCTCGCATCTGGACCGCGTCGAAATCGTCGATGGCGTCGAGTTCCGGGCCGGGGCGGCGCAGCATCACCGCCCGCAGCCGCCCGCATTCGGAGGACACGCCCCAATCGCCCCAGGTCGCGCGCATTTCGTCGCGCATCGATCCGGGACGAGGCGCCCACGCTCCACCGCCGTATGCGGTCGTGACGCTCATGCGCTGGCTCGTCCGTTCCAGAGCGCCCGCGCCAGCGTTTCCGGCTTGATCGGCAATTGATCGACCCGAACCCCGATCGCATCGCGAATCGCGTTCGCCACGGCCGCCGGGCCTGGAATCGCCGGCGGTTCGCCGACCCCTTTCGCCCCGTACGCCCCGTGCGCCGAGGGAACTTCGACCAGCACCGTTTCGATCGGCGGGACCATCGTCGCTTTCGGCAGGGCGTAATCCATCAACGTCGCCGACAGCAATTGCCCGTCCGCGTCGTAGGTCATCCCTTCGTAGAGCGCCCAGCCGAGTCCCTGCGCCACGCCGCCGTGAATCTGCCCTTCGACGAATGTCGGGTTGATCGCGAATCCGACGTCCTGGACGGCGACATAGCGGGTCGCCTGCGCTTCGCCGGTCACATCATCGACGGCCACTTCAACGAGATGCGCTGCAAAGCCGGGGGCGCTTTCGGTGATGGCGGTCGATCCGGTTCCATAGACTGGCTCGTATTTGCCGCCGAAGGTCATGCTCATCGAAGCGATCTGCTTCAGGCTGACGCCGCTGTCCGGCACGCCTTTGACGCGAACCGTTCCCTCGACGATCTCGAGGTCTTCGACGGCCGCTTCGAGTTGCCGCGCCGCGATGTCGAGAATCTGCCGGCGAGCGTCTTCGGCCGCCTTCTGGACCGCCCCGCTTATCGTGTAGGTGATCTTCGAGCCGCCGGTGCCGCCGGCGAACGGCGCCGCGTCGGTCGAGGCCGTCGTCACCTGGATGTCGCTGGCGTCCATGCCGAAGGTTTCGGCGGCGACCTGGGCAAAGACGGTGTTGGTGCCCGTGAGATCGACCGAGCCGAGCACGACGGTCAATTTGCCGTTGCTGTCGAGCCGGCAAATCGCCGTGGACGGTTCGATGCCGCCCGGCCACCCGCCGATCGCCACGCCGACGCCGCGTCCTTCCCGCTCGGCGTCCGCTCGGTTTTGCCACGCCGGATGATCCCGCAGCGCTTCGAGGGTTTCTTTCAGGCCGATGCGCGGCCAGGCGCCGCCATTCGGCCGCGGATCGCCTTCGACAACGCAGTTGGCGAGGCGCATCGCGAGCGGGTCGAGATTGAGTTTTCGCGCCAGTTCGTCCATCGCCGATTCGATCGCGAACGTCGCCTGCTGCGCGCCCGGAGCGCGATATGCCCCCGACGCCGGCTTGTTGCTCAGCGCTTCGAACCCGCGAATGTCGAGATGCGGGAAGCGGTAGTAGCCGCCGAGCAGCATGCAGGCGATCTGGAGCGGCGAGCCCGCGCTCGCGCCCGTGTCGTAGACCACGCGCGCCTGCAGCGCTGTGATCGTTCCGTCCGCTTTCGCGCCGAGTTTGACCGACATGCGGCATTCCGGCGCCGGATTGCCGTTCAGAAAATCGTCCATCCGGCTGTATTGCAGCAGCACCGGCCGGCCG
>JAICJJ010000155.1 GCA_025928535.1 Thermomicrobiales bacterium | reverse complement strand
CGATCTCCTGTCTGTCGGCGAGACGGCGAGACGGCGAGTCGGCAAGACGGACTGTGGCGCCGCCCTGCCCCGAAACCGGCGCCGGCCGGCATTGTGCCATCGGCGCCGGCGTCGCGCGACGGGCAGGCGCCAACTTCGCCAGGATGTCGTTGACCGCCGGGCCGCCTCGCTTGCAGTCGTTTGCTCGTCCAGGCGTCAGCGCGGCGTGGCGCTGGGTGAAGTGGCCAGGGTCAAGGCCGGGAGCACGCGTTCCGCCAGCAGGCGCGCGGTGTCCGGGTCGGCGCGGGTGTGGACGATGAAGTATTGCAAGCCGGCGTCGACCAGGCGCTGGAAGTGCGCGATGGCCGCGTCGGGCGTTCCGATGACCATGTGCCCACCGTAGAATCGATGCTCGTCCGGCGTGATCGCGTCGACCTTCGCTTGCAGCGCCGGCGCCGTTTCGGCCAGCACCACCGGCGGCGACCAATGGGTGCGCAGGATCGACGCGAACGGCCTGCCCAAGCGCGCGCCGTGCTCGCGCAAGACCGCGAACTTGCGCCGAACGTCATCGACGCCGAGCACGTTTCCGGTGTGCGGATTCGGGCCAAAGTTGGAGGCGTCCGCAAATTCGGCGACCTGGCGGAGCGTGACGCGCTCGCCCGCGCCGGCGATGAGGATCGGCACCCGCGGCTGCTGGACCGGAGCGGGTTGGACGCGGGCCTCGCGCACGCGGAAATGCGTCCCGTCAAGCGTGAATGGCGTGCCGCCCCAGACGCCCTGAAGAATCTGGATCGTTTCCTCGAAGGCCTGCTGTCGCACCGGCGTTGGCGGAAACGGGAGTCCCATCTGGTCGAATTCCGGCGCGAAATCGCCGATGCCCAGCCCGAGGATGACGCGTCCGTCGCTCATGCGGTCGACATCGGCGACGATGCGGGCGAGGAGAACCGGATGGCGATAGTAGATGCAACTGACCATCGTGCCCAGGCGGATCGTCCGAGTCGTGGCGGCGAGACCGGCGATCCGCGTCCAACAGTCCGGATTGAGCAGGGGATGGTCGCTGAACCAGTACGAGTCGAACCCGAGCGATTCGGCCAGCCGCACTCGCCGCAGGAGGGCCGGCCAGGCCAGGTCGCTCCCGAGCAGCGGGTGGACGATGCCAAAGCGGATGCGCGCGGCGGCTTCATCCACCCATGGATGGGTCGCCCAGTCCGACATGGCGTGGTCCATCACGGCCTCCTGTCGCGGATGTCGCAATGCTTGCCATACGATGTGCCGATCGTCGCGGGCGCCCCGGATGCGGGGCCGCGGGATTTACCCAGTCTGGCAGGTGAAGCCGATGCAGTGCAGGCCGTTGCAGCAGTCCGCATCACCGACGAAGCAGGGCTGCCCTGCCGCGCTGCACCGGCAAAAGCCGTTCACGTTGCACGTGCCGCTGCAGCAATCCGCGCCGATCGAACAGAGCGGCGGATTGCCCACGCAGGACGGAGCCGTGCCGCAGGCGCCGCCAGAGCAGCCCTGACCGATCGGGCAGCAGACGGCGCCGCAAACCTCCCGCGAGGACGGACAGCGGTGGTGATGGCGGTGGCGATGCCGGGCCGCGGCGGCTGTCGGCCCGGCGATCCCGAGCGCGCCCGCTGCCAGGCTCGCGAGGAGCCGGCGGCGGGAGGCGAGGCGACCGACGAGGATATCGAAATGGGCGGGGTCCATGACGCGCCTCCGGAGCGAGGATGCCGGGCGAGCGCAGGCTGCGCGCGTTTGACCTCACCGTATACCCGCCCGGCCCCCTGTCAAGCCCGGCCGCTGACCTCCGGACGCAAATCTTTCCAGCCGCTGCGAGGCGCCGCTTGCGCTCAAGGCGACCGTGATCCAGATTGCGGACCCCGCGCCGGCCGCCGTCATGCCGCCGGCCCGGCGGCTAGGACGGGTTGTCGCATTCCGGCCAGCAGCGCGACACGGCCGAGCCGCAGAGTTTGCCGCTTGGGCTGCGGGTGACCGCGGCGCAATAGAAGTGGAACCCGACCGTGTCGCGGCATTCCTGACTGCTGGAACAGGTCCGCAACGTCGAGGCATCGATGAAGTCGCCGTTCCCATCGGTTTGATTGACGCAGGCGTTGTTGCCTTCGGTCGTGAGAATGCAGCCGCAATCGCCGTTGTCGCCGGCGACCTTGCCGCAGACGGGAGCCGGCCCGCCGAACGGATCGGGACAATCGAACGCGACCGGGCAGACGCTCGGCGCGGCGACGCAGCGGCCCTTGCGGCAGGCCTGATTGAAGCCGCATTTCGGCTTGCAGCGTGTCCCCTTGGCTTTGGCCACGGCATGCTGAGCGGGCTGTTTCGCTCGTGGCGCCGCCGCGGCGGCCGAAGCGCCGCCGAGCAGCGACGCGCCGAGCAGCGCCAGCGCGCCGCGACGTGTCTGCGGCTGACCAAGCGTGGCGACGAGGTGATCGAAGCGCGTGGTCTCCATGGTCGTCTCCGTGGGCGAGCGATCGGTGGGTCAGGCGCGCTTGCCGTGCCAGCGACCGTGGCCTCACTCTGCACGGAGCACGACGGCGCGGCTGCCGCCGCCGACACGCGCGGCGAGTGCGCTGCGACACAGCCGGGCGGCGCGGAGGCTCGACCCGCCGCGTCTGGGGCGCATTCGCCCGTCCGCTTCCTGCGTTGCGACCGGATGTCAGCGACCAGGCGTGCGCCGCGGCCACCCGCCAATGGGCGTCAACCACGTCGTCGGCAATTCCCGGCGGCGTCGGAGCCTGCCGAGGTCATTCCCCGGTCGGCGGTTGCGGGTGTGACAACTCGAGCCGGCTCGATTGCGCGAAGAGAGGCGGGATGTCGTGGCCGAGGCGGCGCCAGGCCGCGAGGGGAACGCCAATGTCGGCGAGGACGAGGTCGCCGACGACCGAAGCGGCGGCGGGGAGGAGGAGGCCGGTTTTCGGCAGGGCGAGCGTCAGCGTGACGGCGGCGCGGATGCATGGATCGTACGGAATGCCGGTGGTCGCGTCGAGGCCGGAGGGGAGATCGACGGCGAGGATTGGCGCGCCGTGGGCGTTGGCGGCGCGAATGAGGGCGGCGCTGGGGCCGCTGGGCGGGCCGGCGAGGCCGAAGCCGAGGAGGGCGTCGATCAGCAGATCGGCCGCGGGCAGCGCGGCCGGCGCGTCCGACGACGGCGGTCCGGCCGGCGGCTGACCGAGGTTGACGAGGATTTGCCGCTGATGCGCCGCCGGGCCGCGCAGCCGGGCGGGGTCGTGGCTGAGGACGACGTCGACCCGCGCGCCCCAGGAGCCGAGGATGCGGGCGGCGACGAGTCCGTCGCCGCCGTTGCCGCCGGGTCCGGCCAGAATGAGAACGCGGCGGTCGCGGACGTCGCGGCCGGGCAAGCGGCGGCGCGCTTCGGCGGCGACGGCGTAGCCGGCCAACTCCATCAACTGGAGCACATCGACGCCGAATTCGTCGCCCAGCAGGCGATCGAGGCGGGCCATCTCGGCGGCGGGAAGCGCGGGGATCGGATCGCTGGTCGGCATGTGACGCTCCGGCATGGGCTGACGGCGAGTCAATCGCCCGGTATGATAGGCGGCGTGATCGCTCCCGGAGGGGGAACGATGGGTCACGCGAACGCCGCGCCAGGGTCGCGGGCCGGGATCGCCAAGGAGTCAGGGAAACGGGGGGAAGGCCTCGCGCGTCTTTGACTACGGAGCGTCGCAACGGCCGCAACGGTCGTGTCCCAGGGTCACGACTGGGACTGTGGGTTGGTTGACAGGCACTGGCGCGGATGTTAGCGTGAGATGGGGAACGCTCTACGGCGCTCTAGCCGGGTTCTGTCCGGTTGAGAACGTCTTCCGCTGAGCGATCGTGGGCTCGGCCGGGGCGTGCGATGGGAGGGCAACGCTTCATGGACAATTTGGGCGATCAGATCCGTGGCAGCCTCGGTCTGCAGCAATCTTCCGGCGGATCGGGAGGTTCTGCGGGGGGTTCCTCCGGCGGGTCGATCAACACCGGCGGCCATCAGGGCGGCACCGTCACCCTGAACGGCAGCAGCGGCGGGACGGTCAGCGGGCCGGTGTCGTCGACGACCAACATTGGGCAAGTCGGGGGCACCGAGGGCGTCGCGATCGCGGACGCCAGCGGCGGCAACCACAACCTTTCATTCGTCAGCTGACGGGCGGCACGCTTCGTGTTCGCCCCCGGGAAACCGAGGGTATCGAGCGGCGCGGGTTTGGGGCCCGCGACGGAGAACTCGCCAAGGCTGGCGTGACGGATTTCGGGCGGAGGGCGTCCGACGGGAGCAGCGACGGTTCCAGACATCGGCGCGGTTCGGCCGGGTGAGCGCCATCGTCTGACCATCGCCACTCTGCACTCCGCCGCGAAATCGCGACGCAGCCAGGGTCACCAGCCGAAGCGGATCGAGATCCGCGCCGCGCGTGTCACCGGGGAAGCGCCCGCAAGGGCGACCGTTCGTGGAAGGGGTCGGGAGCGACCCTGGGAGGGTGTTTCGGAATGAGCGAGGAGCTTTTCGCGCAGTTCACGGCGTCCGCGGGGAACGGCGGCGTGGCGACGGCCGGCGCCAACGGCGGGGCGGTCAGCCTCGGCGACATCAATAGCGGCGGCAACGCCGGCAACGCCATCGGCGTTGGCGACACCTGGGGCGGCGGCGTCGGCGTCAACGGCGGCACGGTTTCGAACAACACCGGCCTCGGCGTTTCCGCCAACGGCGGCACGGCGATCGCCGATGCTTCGGGCGGCAGCTACAACCTGGCCTTCGTCAGCTAGGTTCGCCTGCGGGCTCCGGCCCGGCGGATCGAAATCGACGAAACCCGAGAAACGGGGAGCGAGCGATTGCTCCCCGTTTTGTCGTGGGCGGCGTCAGCGCCCCGGCAGTGCGTCGGCTTCGGCTTGCGTCGTGACGACCGCGCCTTCCGGCACAATCGACCCCTGCCGCAACGTGCATTGGCCGGCGACGGTCGCGCCGGGCCGAATTTCCACGCCATCTTCTACCGTCGCCTGAAAGACGACGGCGCCGGCGCCGATGGCGACGGCGTTGCCGACGCGCACCGGGCCGTGGACGACGGCTTCTTCGCCGATCGTGACGAAATCGCCGACATCGATCCGCGTGCCCTTGAGGGCGTGGAACGTGACGCGGGAACCGATCCGCGCCTGGCGGCCGATGACGATCGGCGTGCCTTCGTCGGCGCGGATGCTGCTGCGCTGGCCGACGACGCTGCCGGCGCCGAGGCGTGCGTCGCCGACGATCCGGACCAGTTCGCCCAGGCGCACGCCATCGCCCAATTGCGGCTGAATCGATTGCGGCGTGAACGGGGTGACCGGATTCGGGCCGACGCCTTCGAGGCCATCCCGGCCGAGTTTGGCCAGCAGATCGGCGTATCCGCTCGCGAACGCGACGTTGACCTCCTGCACCTCGGTCTTGAATTCCTCGTTCGCGTGCGTGATTTCCGGCAGCGCGTCGGCCTGCGCCTGAGTGGTGATGCGGGCGCCGAGGGGCGTGATCCGGTTCGGTGGAATGACGACGCCTTCGACCGTCGTGTTGTGCATGACCATCGAGCCGGCGCCGATCTCGGCGTCGCGGACGCGGGCGCGGAAGCCGAAGAAGGTGAAATCGCCGACGACGGCGTTCTGCAACGCGGCCTGATGCGCGATCGAGACGCGGTCGCCGCAGTGGATCGAGGCGCCGCGGGCGATCAGGTAGACGTTGTCCTGGCAATTGTTTTCGTCGCCGAGGCTGATCATGACGCCGTCGCCGGCATCGAAGACGGTGTTGCCGGCGACGAACGAGCGGGCGCCGATCTCGATCTGACCGTACAACTCGACCAGCGGGCTGATGAACGCGCCGTTCGGGAGGGCGCCGAGATCGAGCCCGTGGACGGCGAGGCGGGCGCCGGTCGCGACGGGCGTCGCCGATTGGGCGCGGCCGAAGCGGGTCGTCGGCGCCGTGGCGAGCAGCGCGCCGCCGGCCGCCAGCAACAGCCGGCGCCGATGGAGCATGCGCCGCCAGCCCATTTCGTCGCACGCGCAGCCAGACGAAAACATGCCGCATCCTCCGTTGCGTACCTGCCAAATTGCCAGACGGCACGATAGCAGACCGGGCGACGATCCGCCGGGGGTGGGACGATTTTCGCCGCTCATTTCGTTCATATAAGTAGAGGGGGTTGAAATCGCGTGGGGGGAAGCGGTCGGAGGGACATGTGGGAGGGCGGCGATGCGCGCATCCCGGCTGCGGCCGGTTCGTCGGGCGGGAGGCGATGTGGTGCGGACGGCATGGCGATGTCGCCCGCCGTGATGCGAGCGGATCGGGGGATTTGGCGGACTGGGCGCCGCGGTCGCGGGGCGCGGCGGGCGATGGGGACGATGCGGGGATCGGCGCGGCGCTGAAGCGGGCGGCGGCCGACCCGGGGCTCGATGACGAAATCGGCGCAGTGCGGGTGACCCTGCGGCGCTTGCTGCGCGACGACGACGCGGACCCGCTGAAGGCGGCGCTGGCGGTGGCGCGGCTGGCGGCGGTGGCGGTGCAAGCGGTCAAGACGCGGCAGACGCTGGTCGATGGGGGGGCGAATCCGCTGCAGGAGGTGGTCGAGCGCGCGGCGGCGCTGGCGGACGGAGCGGCGGCTAGCGGAAAGGGGAGCGGCGATGCGGGGAGGGCAGGCGGCGCGGGAAGCGCCGGCAGCGCCGGGGCCGATGTCGATTTACGAGGCGGTGACGCGGCAGATGGTGGAAGGGCTGCGGGATGAATTGCGGGAGATCAAGGAGCGGCTCAACGGCCTCCTCTTTCTGATCGCGGGGGCGATGCTGGTCGACATGGCGTTGCGCCTGACCGGCCGCTAGCGGCGGCGATGGAGGCGGCGGGAACGCGGCAGGCGGCGGCGCTGGCGCGGGCGCTGG
>JAICJJ010000069.1 GCA_025928535.1 Thermomicrobiales bacterium | reverse complement strand
CGGCCACGCCGCCCAACTGGAGCGACGGGCCGCCCCCCTGGTGGCCGGAAGACGAGCCGTTCCCGCCCGCCTGGTGGCCGGAGAGCGGCTCGTTCCCGCCGAAGCGGCGGGGGCCGCGGGGCGGCTTCCTGCGGCGGGTCGGCTGCTTTTTCGGCGCGGCCGTCGGCCTGATGATCCTCGCCAGTTTTCTCGGCGCGCTCTTCGCGCCGGGGCCGGGCCGGCATGGCCCGCCGTTCGGCTTCCTCGGCGTCGTCATCCTGATTCTGATTGTCATCTGGGCGGGACGGGCGCTGCGGGGCACGGCGGCGCCGATCGGCGACGTGATGGAAGCGGCCGACCGGGTGGCGGGCGGCGATTACGGCGTGCGGGTCGAAACGCGGGCGAAAGGCGAGGTCGGCCGGCTGGTGCAGTCGTTCAACGCGATGACCGCTCGCCTCGAAGCCAACGAACTCCAGCGCCGCAACCTGCTGGCCGACATCGCGCATGAATTGCGGACGCCGCTGACGGTGGTGCGCGGCACGGTCGAAGGGATGCTCGACGGCGTCTACCCGCGCGACGACGAGCGCCTCGACATCGTCCTCGAAGAAACGGCGGTGATGGCGCGGCTCCTCGACGATCTGCGGACGTTGTCGCTCGCCGACGCCGGCGCGCTGCCGCTCCACCGCGAAATGACCGATGTCGTCGCGCTGGTCGACGACGCGGTCGCCGGCCACCAGCCGCGGGCGGAAGCGGCCGGCGTCGATTTGCGCGCCGTCACCGAGCCGACGCCGCCGGCCGACATCGATCCGGTCCGCATCCGGCAGGTGCTCGACAATCTCCTCGCCAACGCGCTCAGTCACACGCCGCGCGGCGGCTCGGTGCGGGTCGGCGCGCGGCCGTGCGGCGACCGCGTCGTCATCGCTGTCCGCGACACCGGCTCCGGCATCCCGCCGGACGATCTGGCGCGCGTCTTCGACCGCTTCTGGAAAGCGGCCGATTCGGGCGGGACCGGCCTCGGCCTCGCCATCGCCCGCGGCCTGGTCGAAACGCATGGCGGCACGATCAAGGCCGAAAGCCAGCCGGGCCGCGGCACGACGATGACGGTGACATTGCCGTTGCGGCCGACCCGAACGAGCCTCGCCGGCACGCCATCGTCGAAACGCTGAGGCGCGGTCGCTAGACGAACCCGTGGCGCACGGCGAAGGTGGCGGCGGCGGTGCGGGATTTGACGTCGAACTTGGCCAGGACATTTTCGACGTGGCGCATCACCGTCCGGTGGCTGATGTAGAGCGCGTCGCCGATTTGCCGGTCGGACTGGCCTTGCACCACCAGCCGCAGCACGTCGCGTTCGCGCGGCGTCAAGCCCGCCAACACATTCGAACGCGCCGTGGCCGCTGGCGCGGGCGACGCGGCGCCAGCCAGCAGCCAGGCGTCCGCTTCGACCACGGCATCATCGAACTTCAACGCGCGACCGCCCGCCCAGGCCGCGGTCGCCCGTTCTTCGCCCAGCGCCAGGCGGGCCGTCTCCAGCGCCTGTCGCTGGCGGGCGCGTTCCGGGTGGTCGAACATGTAGCCGATGGTCGTCCGCACCGTTTCGGCCGCGCTGAACCAGCGCATCGCCCGTTCAGCGGCGCCGCCTTGAGCCGCCAGCGTCGCGGTCCGCGTCAGCCAGTCGATCAAGCCTTCTTTCGTCCCGACGCGCCGCCAGTGGCCGAGGCTTTCCCGGAAGCGCGCGGCGGCGCCGACGTGGTCGTTCGCGTCGGCCAGGGCGCGGCCAAGATCGCTCAAGGCGATCGCCTGACCATAGGCGTCGTCCGCCGCCTGATAGCGGGCAAGCGCCTCCCGCATCAACGCCGTCGCCTGCTCGGCCTGGCCTTGCCAGTAGGCGACGGCGCCGCGATTGAGCGTCGCCAGGGCGATCCAGCCGGAATCGCCGATTTCCTGAAAACGGGCCAGCGCTTCGGCGAAAGCGATGTCGGCAGCGTCGAGGTCGCCTTGCGCCCGCGCAATGGCGCCGTGCAGATTCAATGCGGCCGCGACGCCCCACCGATCGCCCAATGCCTGACTGAGCGCCGCGTAGGCGGCGACGAGCAGGCTCGCTCGCGCGTAGTCTCCCTGGGAAAACGCGAGGACGGCGGCGCCGTCGAGGGCGCGAGCGAGGACGACGGATCGGATGCCCGCGGCGGTCGCCTGGGCGATGGCCGAATCGAGCCAGCGCCGCCCCTCGGCGCGATGACTGCGGTGCAGCCAGAACCAGCCAAGGGCGGCGGTCAAACGGAGAAAATCGTCCGGTTGTGCGCGGGATTCGAGCCATGACATGACTTCGCGCAGCGTCGCGTGCTCGGCTTCGATGCGCGCGATCAATTCGGGCGCGCCGCTCGTCTTGACGCGAATCTCCGCCGCCGTCTCGGCCAGGTTCAGGCACCACGCGGCGAGCCGGCCCATCGTTTCATCCCGGAGGCCGCTGCCGGCGAGACGATCGAGGGCGAATTCGCGAATCGTCTGCAGCATGCGGAAGCGCGGTTCCGTCTCCGCGGTCGATTCCCGAACGAGCAGGCTGCGCTCCCCGAGGCGGCCCAGCAGATCGAGCGTGCTGACCTCGTCGCCATCGCCGCATACGGCAACGGCGCCGGCCAGCGGAATGCCGTCGGCGAAGACTGCCAGTCGCTCCACCATGCGTTGTTCGTCCGGGGTCAGCAGATCGTAACTCCAGGCGATGGCCTGGCGCATCGTTTGCAGCCGATCCGGCAGGTCGCGCGCGCCGCCGGTCAGCAGCAGCAGGCGTTGTTGCAGGCGGGCCAGCAACGCCGCTGGCGGGAGCAGATCGAGCCGCGCCGCCGCGAGCTCGATCGCGAGCGGGATGCCGTCGAGCCGGCGCACGATCTCGCCCACCGGCGTGGCGTTGTCGGCGGTCAGCGCAAAACCGTGGTCGACCTCCTGCCCGCGCGCGACGAACAGTTGGACGGCCGGAACCTCGCGCAACGCCTCCGGCGTCGCCGCGTCGCTGGCCGACGTCGGCAGCGGCGGAATCGGACGGACGGTTTCACCCCGCAGCCTCAGCCGGCTCCGGCTCGTTGCCAGGATGATCAGCCCCGGGCAGGCGGCCAGCAGATCGGCGAGCGGCAAGGCGTGCGGGATGACGCGGTCGAAGTTGTCCAGCACGATGGCGACGCGCCGCTGGCCGATCGCCCGTTCGAGCCGGTGGAGCGACGACGCCTCGGCCGGCGCGGGCAAGCCGAGCAAGGCAGAGAGCGTCGGCGCGAGCAACGCGGGGCCGCCGACCGCGGCGAAGTCGCCGAGGAACACAGCGCCGTCAAAATGCGGGCGAATGGCATGGGCGACGGCCAGCGCGACCCGTGACTTGCCGACGCCGCCGACGCCCGTGAGCGTCAGGAGCCGGACGCCATTGCGCGTCACCGCCGCGACGATGGCGGCCACGTCCTGCTCGCGGCCGACGAGCGACGTCGGGGGATGGGGAAGCGGCGGGGCGGGAAGATCGCCTTGCATCATCGTCTGCCCGGCCGCCGAATGACGACCGACACTACGCCATGATCAGCATTCGCATTGTGCTGGGGTGCTGCGCGTTCTGTCAAAGGCGATGGCGCCGGGCGTCATGCGGCACGTATGACGCAAGCGCTGGCGTCGCGAGCGCACACGCATCATCGCGGTCACCAGCCGACGATGTCGTCGCGAAGCCGCTCGACCTGCTCGGCGATTTCGCGCACGAGTGCAGGCGGCGCGCCGGTGCTGTCCAGCGCGGTCGTGAGATGGCGCGCCATCGCCGTGAACTGGCGCGGCGTGATTTCGAGCCCTGTGTGGGCGCGCCGCATCTGGGCGCCGATTGTCGCGTCGCCGCTGCCGAGGACGAAGCCGAGAAAACGCGCCTGATGGCGTTGCAACGCGTCCAGGTCGACCCGCGCAAAGACGGGTTCCAGGGCGGGATCGTCCAACGCCAGCGTGTACAGCCGATCGACGATCCGGGCAAGCGCGTCGGCGCCGCCCAGCCGCTCCTGCCACGTCGCCGCGACTCGCTCCGTCTCCATTCGCGTCGCCTCCTGACGCCAGCCGGCGGGGCGTCGTCGCTCGCCCCGCCGTCCCCATCGTACAACCCGATTGCGCACTACCCGCACCGCCGAGTGGCTTCGCAGGTGAGGCCGCCGCAGCAATCGCAGTCGCCTCGACAATGCCCGCCCGTCTGTCCTCCATCGGCTGCGCGACATCGAACGTCGATTGCGGGCGCCCCGTCGGGCACGTTCTCAGCATGGAGGAGGGCGGAGTCGCGGGCATCCGCAACGTCACGCATTTCGGCGCGAAATCGCGGCCGGCGGACGTGCGTGATCTCGCCCAGGCGGCATGCTTCCGCGAAGGCCCGCTTCAGACGGAACGCGACGAGTCGGTTCGGCCCTGGTTCACAGCGGATCGAGCCGGCCGAGATAAAGGCGCGTATCGTAATCGAACGAGATGAGGCCATCGCGCTGATGCTCGGCGAAGATGGTCCCCAATCCGGCGTCCAGTTCCGCGAAGCCCGGCTGGCCCGGCAACGGCGCGTACGACGACGAGCGGACCCGGCCCCGCAAGGCCGCCAGATCGAACGCTTGCCGGTTGTCGAGCGTCGTCAGGCGGTAGCCGCCCGGTCCGAAAAACGTGGCGATGTGGGCGTCGCCGGCGGTGTCCTGGTGCCGCACCGCCGAATAATCCGTGCCGAACCGGAGCAGCAACGCTTCGTAGTCGGCCAGAAAGGGCGCCGATCCGACCCGGCGTTCGTTCCAGATCAAGGCGACCCAGCGCGGCGGTCGCAAGACGCGGATGAACTCTTGCCGCGCCCGCTCGGCGTCGAACCAGTGAAAGGCCTGTCCGGCCGTGACGAGATCGACGCTGGCCGCCGCCAAGCCCGTCGCCTCGGCGGTTCCATCGACGCTCGTGAAGCGCGGGTAGCCCGTCAGAAGCCGTTCGCCCGCTTCGCGCATCTCCCGGTTCGGCTCGACGCCAACGACGGCGTTGCCATGATCGAGGAAGAGTCGGGTCAGGTTGCCCGGTCCCGATCCGATGTCGGCGATCGTCCAGTCGGGCGTCAAGCCGCATTGCTCGGCCAGCAGATCGACGATTTCCGGCGGATACGACGGACGGTAGCGGACGTAGTCGTCCACCCGGTTCGAAAAGCGGCGGGTCGAATCGGTCATCGGCTCTCCTCGCAGTCGGCAGGGCATGCGGCGGACGCGCGGCGAACCGGGCGGCGCCGGCGGGATGGTGCGGCGCCGGGCGCGAAACGGCAAACGGGGCCGCCGATCCTGCGGCAATCGTTCATGTGCGACTTCTTGCGGCATCAGCCTTGCGCGCGGTGGGCCAGACGCCGGGTCGCGCCAGCGACGGCGGCGAGATCGTTCGGGCCGTGAACAGGAGGAGCGCCATGTCAGCAACGATCGAGCGCGATGCCATGCGCTTGAGCCGCCGGCGGTTGATCGGCCGGTTGGCGGCGGCCGGATTCGCCGCGCCGGTCATCGCGTCGATCCTCGCCGACGGCGCCTGGGCCCAAAGCGCGACGCCAGCCGCCGGGGCGACGCCGGCAGCGGTTTTCCCCAGCCCGTTCACCATCATTCCGCCGAGCGACGACCCCGCCAAATCGCTCGCCTCGATCGGCGTCGATCAACCGCTGATCGCCCACGGCGGCTTCAATTTCGGCACGCCGCCCGATCTGGTCAGCGGGCTCGACGTCGCCAACGGGGCGTTTTTCATCCGCTCCCACGGGCCGTCGGCGAAACTGGACGATCCGGCGAAGTATCGCCTGCAGGTCGTCGGCCACGTCGACACCCCGCTGACGCTGACGCTCGACGATCTGAGGAGCATGCCGCAGCGGACGTTCCAGGCGTTTCTCGAATGCTCCGGCAACGGGCGCGGCTTGTTCTTGCCGGCGGTGAAAGGCGGCCAGTGGCGCAACGACGCGGTCGCCAACGCGGAATGGAGCGGCATTTCCCTCGCCGACGTGCTCGGCAAGGCGGGCGTCAAGGACGGCGCGATCGACGTCGTGTCGCAAGGCGGCGATTTCGCGGAGATGCAGCGGGGGTTGCCGCTTGGCGTCGCGATGAGCGGCGACGTCCTCCTCGCGCTCAAGATGAACGGCGAAGATTTGCCGGCGCCGCACGGCGGTCCGGTGCGGTTGTTCGTGCCGGGTTGGGGCGGCATCGCCTCGACCAAATGGCTGATCGGCCTGACGGTGCTCGATCACACGTTCGAAGGCGATTTCAACGTCAAGAACTACATCGTGGTCGACGCGCAGGGCGCGGTGCTGCGTCCGGTGCGGGAGATGCCGGTTTCGTCGGCGATCTGGTCGCCTGGATACGATGCTCCGGTCAAGGCGGGGCAGGTTCCCGTGGCCGGCTACGCCTGGTCGGGCCTCGGCGGCATCGCCAGGGTCGAGGTATCGACCGACAATGGGCTGAACTGGAACGACGCCAAGATCACCCAGAGCGGCGGCGAGCACGCCTGGGCGAGGTTCGAATACGCCTGGGACGCCAAGCCCGGCCCGACCGGACTCCTCAGCCGGGCGACCGACGACCGGAGCACGTCGCAGCCGTTCGCGGCCCAGTGGAACCAGCTCGGCTACCAGTACAACGCGGTGCAGCGGGTGATGGTGAACGTCTCGGCCTGAACCCGCGCTGGGCGCATGAGTTGCAACGGCCCGGGCGAACCTGCTCGCCCGGGCCGCTTGGCGATCTCCCCGCCGACAGTTGATCAAGTACGCTCAACGCCCTCATCGTGCGGTGGATCGAGGGGAGATGGGAGAAACGGCTGTGCATGACGCCAACGTCTGCGAAGAAAGCAGCGGCAACATCTTTGCCGACCTCGAGTTGCCTGACCCTGAGATTCGATTGGCGAAGGCGAAACTTGCCCGCCAGATCGCTCAAGTCATCGCTGAGCGCGGTTGGCAGCAGACCGAGGCGGCTGAATCACTCGGCCTCCATCAGTCCGAGGTTGTCAACATCCTACGCGGCCGTTTGCGCGCTTTCTCTCTGGATCGGCTCATGGCCATGCTCAATCGAGCGGACCAGAACGTCGCTTTTTAGGGTGCTTTTGCGGTATCATACTGGAAGTTGCCGCCGAGGTGATCCAAGCGCGGAATGGATCAAGCGCCGATACATCCCGTGAATGCCGCCGCGGCGGCTTGACCAGGGAGGAAACGATGGCGATCGCGACGTCTGCAACGAGCGAGGCCGCCACTGCGAGACAGGATGCCGCTGCGGCCGTGCTCGCGACGGCGCACCAACGAGCGGTGACGGCGACGCCCGCGGAGATGGCGGGTCGAATGCAGGACCTGTTCGGCCAAAACCTGACAGCGCTCGTCTGCGGCATCGACAATCCGAAGACGGTCGGGAAGTGGGCCCAGGGTCAGGTTCCGCACCCGTCCAACCTGACGCGCCTGCGAAATGCATTCCAGATTGCGACCTTGCTCGAGTTGGCGGAGTCCCGCCAAACCGCCCAAGCCTGGTTTATGGGACTGAACCCCTATCTCAGCGACCGTGCCCCGGCGCTTGTTCTGGCCGACGAGCCGGGGGATGCTCCGCGCGTGATGCGCGCCGCGCGCGCGTATCTCGCGCATGGCTGATGGGCATTCGCCTGGCCGATCCTTCGCACATCGTTCTGCACCGCATTGGTCGCTCGCCCGATCCGCTTGCCTGGCCACCGGCGGCATTTCGCGGCGAAGGTCGGTTCGACGACCCCGAAAATGAATTCGGCGTGCTGTATGCCGCGCCCGAGCGGCGCGCCTGCTTTCTCGAAACGCTCGACGCCTTCCGGCCGGACCGGGCTCTGCTCCAGCGTTTGCTGGCGATGGGGCCGGATGCGTTCATTCCCCAGAGCGGCCTTATTCCGGATGCCTATTCCGACAAACTGATCGGTCACTTGCGGCTGGACGCTGGTCAGCGGTGGCTCGACCTCCGGATGAACGCGCCGGAATCGGCGGTCGCGCTCAGCCGGGAGCCGGAAATCGCCGCGCGGCTGCCCAAACTCGGTTACGGCAACCGCTTCAAACCGGGCGATCTGGTCGGGTCCGATCGGCGCCTGACCCGAGCGATCGCGCGCTGGGCGTTCGAACGTGGCCATGCCGGCCTGGCATACAGTTGCAGCCATGATTTGCGGCTCGATTGCTGGGCAATCTTTTCGGTCGCGAGTATCACGACCGCTTCCGCGCCAACCCCGATCGAACCCGATGATCCGGAATTGATCGCAGTCGCGCGCACGTTCGAATTGACGCTCTCGTTTGCTGAGCGCTCTTGAGTTGACCAATCCCGGCGACGCATGATCATGTCGTTTCAGCACGGAGCGGAGGACGACATGACGATTGGAGGATTTCGCATGCCCCGTAATCTGCTGCTGACCAATGGCCGCGTCGTGACGATGGACCCGGCGCGGCCGAACGCCTCGGTCGTCGCCATCCGGCAAGGACGGGTCGCCTTTGTGGGGGATGACGCGGACGCAGGGCGCGATGCGGCCGGTCCGCGGGCCGAGACGATCGATTTGCGCGGCCGAACGGCGACGCCGGGGCTGAACGACGCCCACGCCCATCCGATGTCGGTCGGCTTTGCGTTGCTCGATCTCGATCTTTCGCCCGATCGCCACGCCGCCATTCCCGATCTCCTCGCGCTTGTGCGTGACGCGGCGGCGGATCGGCCGGCGGGGGAATGGATCGTCGGGCGTGGCTACGATCAGGCGCGGCTGGCCGAAGGCCGGCATCCCACCCGGCACGATCTCGACGCCGTCGCGCCCGACCACCCGGTCGTTCTGATCCGGATGTGCCACCACATCGGAGTCGCCAACTCCGCCGCGTTGCGCCTCGCCGGCGTCTCGCGCGCCACGCCCGATCCGGACGGCGGGGTCTACGATCGGGACGAGCATGGCGAGCCGACCGGCGTCCTGCGCGAAAGCGCGTTGACCCATGTCCGCTCGTTCATGCCGGAGCTGGACGAAGCGCGGATCGCGGCGGCCCTCGAAGCGGGCGGTCGGCAATTTCTCCGCGACGGCGTGACGAGCGCGACGGAAGCGGGCATTCGCGATCCGCGCGAACTCGGCGCCTACCAGCGGCTGCGGCGGGAAGATCGCCTCCAGGTCCGCTCCTACCTGATGATGATGCTCGACGAAACGCTCGACCCGTTGCTCGAACTCGGCATCCGCACCGGTTTCGGCGACGAATGGCTGCGGATCGGCCCCGCCAAACTCTTCAGCGACGGCAGCATCGGCGGCCGCACGGCCCGGATGCGCCGCCCGTACGAAGGGCAGCCGAACAACGTCGGGCTCTGGATGATGCCGCCGGAGGAATTGAAGGCGAAGGTGAAGCGGGCGCACGACGCCGGCTTTCAGGTCGGCATCCACGCCATCGGCGACGCCGCGATCGAACTGGTGATCGACGCCTACGCCGAAGCGCAAGCCGCCAACCCGCGCCCCGATCCCCGCCACCGGATCGAGCATT
>JAICJJ010000575.1 GCA_025928535.1 Thermomicrobiales bacterium | reverse complement strand
TACCACCAGGGGTCGGACCCCATCACCGGACAATACGAATATCCCTGAATCTCCTTTCGATGGGGAATCCCTTCGAGCGGCGTGAAGAGATACAACTCGACCGCCTGATCGACGACCGTCTGCTGGATCTTCGTGTAGAGATCCTTCCGCTTCGCTTCGTCGGTGGTCGAGCGCGCGTCTTGCAGCATCTGGTCGACGCTGGGATCGACGAATTGGTCGGCGCCCATCCAGGTGCCGGCCGATGACGAGTGATACGACGGCCAGAGATAGGCGTCGGGATCGGGATAGTCGGAACCGGAATAGATCGGGAAGAGCGCCGGCGACGTTTTCGGATCGGCGAAGAGAGCGACGGCGTTGGCCCATTCCATCGCCGTGATCTTGACGTTGACGTTCAACGCCTTGAGTTGATCGAGGAGGATTTGGCCGGTTTGCCGTTCTTCCTCGAGTCCGGTCACGTAGACGAATTCGATGTCGAAGCCGTCGGCGTACTGGCTCGATTTCGCCAGTTCCGCTTTCGCCTTGGCGAGATCGGTTTCATAGACCGGCGTCGTCAGCGCGTCGGGCAGGGCCGGCGACAGCGGGCCGGCGATGCGCGTCGCGAAGCCCGACATGACGTCGAGCATCGCCTTGTAGTCGAACGCGTACGACAAGGCCCGGCGCACGTTGACGTCCGAGGTCGGTCCGACCTTGGTGTTCATCTTGACGGTGTAGGTCGTGATGCCGGTTTCTTTCGGGACGACGACGGTCGGCATTTTCTCCAGCAGCGTCTTGTCTTGCGGCGAGAGCCAGTCGGCGAACTGGACGTCGCCTTTTTGCAGCGCCAGCCGCTTGGTTGATGATTCCTGACTGACCTGATGGACGTAGCCGGCGACGTGATTGCCTTCCCAGCCTTTCCAGTAGTTCGGATCGGCGTCGAACTGATAGAGATTGCCGGGCTCCCAGCGGCTGATCTTGAACGGCCCCGACCCGGCGGCGTTGCCGGTCAGCCACGCTTGCCCCTGGTCGCCGTTTTTGTCGTTCGCCTTGACGACGGCCGGGTTGAGGACGAAAAGCCAGGTCGTCGCGTGGAGAAACGGCGCGAACGGCTTGGCGAGGCTGAATTTCACGGTCTTCGGATCGACCGCCGTCACGCCCTCCGGCTTCAGGATGTCGGCGAACATCCAGGCCACGCCCTGATTGAGTTTCAGCAACCGCTGGGCCGAATAGACGATCGCGTCCGCCGTCACGGGCGAGCCGTCCTGAAATTTGGCCCGTTCGTCGAGGGTGAAGGTCCACTCCCGGGCGTCGGGCGTCGATTGGTGGTCGGTCGCTAGCCACGGCACGAGTTGCGGCGGATTGCCGGTGTGTCGGTAGAGGGTGTCGTAGACGTGCTTTTGCGTCGTCGCGATCGCACCGTCGTGGCCAATGGCGGGGTCGATGTTCGGGATGTCGACCGCGCTGGTGAAGATCGCGACATCGCCATTGGCCTGCGCCGCGGCCGCCCGCGCCGGCCATGCCCGCGCGCCGCCGAGCGCCGCGCCGAGGCCGATCCCTGCGGCGCCTTGCAGCAGTGTCCGCCGCGACAGGAACACCGGCGCGATCGACCGGCGGAACGCGGTTTCGTTGGATCGTTTCATGGTTCGCCTCCAGACCGTTGTCGATGCGCTTCGGGAAATCAGGGCGCTTGGCCGGCCGCGGTCCGCGGGCGCGTAGGGACCGCCGGGGAAGATTGGCCGGGCGATGCTAGGCTCGGTTGCCGGTGGTGTCAAGCGCGTGCCGCCGGTCGCTCAGGACTTCTGTGCGAGCAGAGGAGCGAACCAAGGGCTGCTGTACGGGGATGCGCGTGTGCGGCGCGGTCCGTCAGCGATTGGCCGCCTGCCGCGCGAATGTGCTCCGATGGGTCGTGCCCGGCGTGGGAAACCTCGACCGATCGTGCTGCCGAAAGAAGGCGTCGATCGCCGTGTCATGGTCGAACCCGCGCAGTTCGCCGCTGACCTCCAGCGTCCCGAGATCGGACGGGCCGAGTCCGTCCGATCTCGGCGCTGCGCCGGTGCCGTCTAACTAACCCCGTGTGCAGGTTTTTTGGCCAGGGCCACGAAGCGACCTACCATGGTCGGTGCTTGACGCCGAGCCGTGGAGGTGCCCCGTGGACCTGGACACGCTGATTGT
>JAICJJ010000022.1 GCA_025928535.1 Thermomicrobiales bacterium | reverse complement strand
TGTCCGGCAAGTGTGATATTTGTGGCAAAGTGACACGATTCGGTCATAACGTGAGTTTTTCGAAACGGCGGACGAACCGGATGTTCCGGCCGAACGTGCAGCCCAGGCGCATCACGATCGACGGCGTGACGAAAAAGATCAACATCTGCACCCGCTGCCTGCGCACCTCGGTCAAGACGAGTTAGCGAAGGCGTCCGACGCGATCACCATTGGCCGCCGCGCATGCGCGGTGGCCAATGTCGTGTCCGTCGGCCAGGCACGGCGCGCCCGGCCGCTCCCTGCCCGCTCATCGATCCTCCCGCTTCACGGCCCCGATCGGCGTCCGGCGGCATGGATGATGCTCGATCACGCCGTGCCGCGAGCGAACCGGCCCGCGGCGGATCGAAGATCGGAGGCCGCGATGGGCGCACGTTCACACGACAAGGATCAATCAATCGACCAGGCTGGCGAGCACGGCGGCGATACCGGCAAGTCGTCAGTCCGCGGCTATGGCCCCGACGCCGAAAAGGGCGATTGGCGGCGTAACGAGCCGGTCCATTCCGGTCCGACGCGCCACGGCGGGCAGGGAACCGACCGCGAGCACGGCAACCGTTCCGGATCGGAGAGCAACGCATCCTGATCCAGGCTGCGCGAACACCCCACCCGTCATGCTGAGCCTGTCGAAGCATCTCGTTCGTTCGCTCCTTCGACCACGAGATCCTTCGCGGCGGCTCAGGATGACGATGGGAGCAGCGTCTCGCGCAAAACATTGACGCGCACTCCGGGGCGCGCTCGCGCTTTTCGTGAACGCGCATGCGCGATAAGATGTCGGTGCGGCGGACGAATAGACTGATTTTCATCGTATCTTCATATTCGTCCATACGGTCGAAGCGCATCCGACCGCGGCGCGCCAACTCGGCGCCGTCAGGCATGTTCGACGATCGACGTCGGGCGAAACCGGCGCCCGGGAAGAGCGCATGACCGTGTCCACCGGCCCGGAGACGACGCCGCTCGGCCACCTCGGCGACCTGGCCGGGCGGCGGTTGGCATCGCCGGAAGATGCTGTTCGCGCCGCGCTCGACACCGCATGCGCCATGACGAATCATGCCGTCGCCCTCCTTGTCGAACGCTGCGACGAGGGTTGGGCGGCGTCGGCGACGAGCGGCGTTGCCGCCGGTCTCGATCCTGGCGCCCCGGTTCCGCTCGATGACTTCATACTGGACGAACGCCTCCACGCCGATCCACTTGTCATCGCCGACATGCGGCGCGAACGATTGGGTCGCCACTCGACCACAAATGCCTTCTGGGACGAGGTTGGCGCATTCACCGCGATTCCGCTGCCCATGACCCTGGATTTGCCGCCGGGGTTTCTTTGCACACTCGATCCGCGGCCGGGGCTGCCCGACCCAGATGCGATCGCGGGATTGCAGGTGGTGGCGCGTCTGATCGCCGCCGACCGGGCGCACGCGGCGTTCGCCGCCCGGCTCCACGAACAGGACGCCCAGTTGCACGCCGCATTCGACGACGCTCCGATCGGGATGGCGCTTGTGGCGCCGGAGGGCCGTTTCCTCCGCGTCAATCCGGCGCTGTGCCGCATCGTCGGACGCTCGGAGGAGGAACTGCTGGCGCGCGCGTTTCAGGACATCACCCATCCCGACGATCTCGAAACCGACGTGACGCACGCGCGGCGATTGCTGGATGGCACGATCCGCGCCTACCAGATGGAAAAGCGCTACCTGCACGCCGCCGGCTACGTCGTCTGGATTCGGCTCGACGTCACGCTCGTGCGCGACGCCGCTGGCCGCCCGCGCTATTTCATTTCGCAGATTCAGGACATCACGCCGCGCAAGCGGAACGAACGCGCGCTCGCGGCAGGCGCCGCGCGGCTCCGCCTCGCCCTGAGCGCTGCGTCGATGGCGGCCTGGGATTGGGACATCGTCACCGGCGAGGTCTACCGTTCCGACGAGATGCCCGGCCTCTACGGTTTGCCCGCCGACGCCGTCAGTATCGATCCGGGCCACTATCTTTCGTTTGCCCATCCGGACGACGGGGCGCGGATCGCGGCGGCGGACCGCCAGTTGTTCGAAGGCGACCGCGACTACGAGGTCGAATACCGGGTGATCTGGCCGGACGGTCAGATTCGCTGGCTGCGGGAGCGCGGCGAGGCGATCCGCGATGCGGACGGCCGCCTCGTCCGCGTGCTCGGCGTCACTCAGGACATCACGGCCCACGCCCAGGCGGAAGCGGCGGTCGTCGCCGAGCGCGATGTGCTGAACGCGTTGCTCGAGCAATTGCCTGACCCTGTCTACGTCAAGGACACGGCGCTTCGCTTCGTCCGCCTCAACCAGGCGACCGCCGCGACGCTCGGCATCGCGAACGCCCAGGACGCCATCGGCAAGAGCGATTTCGATTTCTTTTCCGCCGCGCTCGCCCGCCAGTACGCGGCGGAAGAATCGGCGGTGCTGGCGGGCGCGCCGCTCCTCAACAAGTTGCAACGCGAGAATGAACGCGATGAGTCGCGTTGGGTGTTGACCAGCAAATTGCCGTTGCGCGACCCATCCGGCGCCGTCACCGGCATGATCGGCGTCAACCGCGACGTGACCGATCGCCAGCGGCTCATCGATGAACTCGAAGCGACGGAAGCGCGAATTCGCTCGCTCCTCGCCAATGCCGTCGAAATGATCACGGTGGTCGACGCGCACGGCACGATCCTCTTCGAAAGCCCCGCCAGCGAACGTCCGTTGGGGTACACCGCAGCGGACATGGTCGGCGACGACGGCTTCAAATACATCCACCCGGACGATCTCCCTGAGGTGCTTGAAACGTTCGCCGCGCTCGTCGCCAATCCGAGCGTCGATGTGACGGCCGTGTTTCGCTGTCAGCACGCCGACGGTTCCTGGCGCTGGCTGGAAGCCTTCGGCCGCAATCTCCTGAGCGATCCAACCGTCGGCGGCATCGTCGTCAACGCGCGCGACATCACCGACCAACGCGCGGCGGCGGAGGCGCTGCGACAGAGCGAAGCGCGCTACCGGGCGGTGGTCGAGAGCCAGAGCGAACTGGTCTGCCGTTACCTTCCCGACACCACCCTCACCTTCGTCAACGACGCATACTGCCGCTTTGCCGGACGATCGCGCGAGGCATTGCTCGGCCTGCCGTTTCTCGAGTTGCTGCCGCCGCAGGCGCGCGCGCCGATCAAGCGCCGGGTCGACCAACTCGTCGCCGTCGGCGGCGAAGCGAGTTGGGAAACCTGGCTGCCGCGGCCGGACGGCGTCATCTGGCTGCAATGGGTCGATCAGACGATCGCCGGCGCCGATGGCCGCGTCGTCGAAATCCAGGGCATCGGCCGCGACATCACCGCCCGCAAACGGGCGGAAAACGCGCTGCAAGCGGCGAAAGACGCGGCCGAGGCGGCGACGATCGCCAAGAGTCAATTTCTGGCGACGATGAGCCACGAATTGCGGACGCCGCTGCAGGGCGTCATCGGCTACGCCGAATTGCTGGGGCAGGGCATCGATGGTCCCCTCGCTCCCGCCCAGAACGAAGACGTGCAGGCCATTCAGCGCAACGCCCTGCAATTGCTGGCGCTCATCGACGACGTCCTCGATTTTTCCCGGCTCGAAGCGGCGCGTCTGACGCTCGCGCTCGACACGGTCGACGTCGCCGACACGATCGGTCAGGTGGTCGCCACTGTCCGGCCGCAAGCCGACGCCAAACGACTCGATCTGGTCGTCGATGTGCCGGCATCGCTGCCGGCGATTCCGGCCGATTCGGTACGGCTGCGGCAGATGGTGCTCAATGTCGTCGGCAACGCCGTCAAATTCACCGATCGTGGCGGCGTGACGATCGGCGCGCGCCTGCGCGATGACGACATGGTCGAGATCAGCGTCCGCGACACGGGCATCGGGATCGCGCCGGAGGCGTTGCCGCACATTTTCGAAGAGTTTCGGCAGGGCGACAGTCGGTTGAGCCGCCGCTATGGCGGCAGCGGTCTCGGCCTGGCGATCACCCAGCGGCTGGCCCGTCTGCATGGCGGAGCGATCGAGATCGACAGCGCGCCCGGTCAAGGCACAACCGTCACCATCGCGCTGCCGACGTCGGCTCCGATCGGCTGAACGCGCCAGCGAGTCCGGGCCGCAGCCCAGTTTGGGGTAGGATGACGGCTGGATCGGACGCCGATTCGCGACGCCCGCGCAGCAAAGGCTCACCACGCCAATGAGCACGCCGAAACGGCCGGCCTTGCCGCCGCTGCCGCCCCGCATCGACTCGCCGGTCACGATCGAGCGGCTTGTGCCAGGCGGCTACGGCTTGGCGCGGGTGCTCGGCCGGGTCGTCCTCGTCGTTGGCGCGGCGCCCGGCGACATCGTCCGGCTCGAACTCGACCGCTCCTCCGGATCGGCCATCTTTGGCCGCATCACCGAGATCGTCGAGCCATCGTCCGATCGCATTGCGCCCCCCTTCCCGGACGCGGTCCGCTGCGGCGGCGCGGATTTTCAGCATCTCGCCTACGACGCGCAATTGCGCGCCAAGGCGGTCATCGTCGCCGACGCCCTCCGCCGCCTCGGCGGCATCGACCTCGCCGACACGGTTCCCATCACGCCGTCGCCCCAGACCTGGGGCTATCGCGCCCGCGCCGATTGGCATTACGATCCGGCGCGGCCGGCCCTCGGGTATCTGGCGCAGGGCACGCGCCTGGTCTGCGATCTGCCGTTCGATCCGTTCGTCACGACCGAACTGGCCACGCTCTACGACGATTTGCGCGGCCGCATGGGACGCGGCGATCTGCCGCCGGTCGGCGAAATCAAGGCGGCGGCGACGCTCGACGCGTTTTCCATCGCGCCGCCGCTCGACGGCGGCGACGTGCGATCGATCGTGATCGACATCGCGGGCGAGCGGCTCTGGTTCGATGCGACCGTTTTTTTCCAGGCCAATCCCGGCATCCTGCCCGAACTTGTCGCCGAAGCGTTGCGCTTCGCGCCGCCCGCCGAGGCGTTCGCCGAGCAACCGCCCGACGTCGTCGCGATCGATCTGTACGCGGGCGTCGGCCTCTTCACACTCCCGCTCGCCCGCCGCTACCGGCGCGTCGTCGCCATCGAAGCGGACGAACGGACCGCGGCCTACCTCACGCGCAACGCGGAGGAGGCCGAATTGCGCGGCATTCGGGTCGTCGCCGCGCCGGTCGAGCGATGGCTGAGCGACGCGTACCGGACCTATGGCCGGCCGTCGCTCGTCCTGCTCGATCCGCCGCGGACTGGATTGCCGCCGCTGGCCGCCGCGCCGCTGCTGCGGATGCGGCCGGCCCGAATCGTCTACGTCTCGTGCGATCCGCCGACGCTCGCCCGCGACCTCAAACGGATGCTCGCCGGGGGATACCGACTGGAGCGAGTCGCCGGCTTCGACATGTTCCCCCAGACGCACCACGTCGAAGTCGTCGCCCATCTCGTCCGCGAAGAACGGGAGCCATAGCGGCCCCCGCCCGATTCAACCCCAGGGGTCGTCGCCAGGAGCCATGCGGCCGCCGAACCGACCATGCTCGCCGCGGTCCGCTGCGGCCAATTCGACCAGCACGTCGAGAAACGGATCGAGTTGCGCTTCGGGATGGTGAAACCGAAACCGGCCGATTTCGTACAGCACGCGTTGATCGGGCGTGAAGGCGCCGCCTTCGCCGGCGAGTCGTTCGAGCTCGCGCAGCCGCGCGTCGTCCTCCGGCAGTGTCTCGACATGGGAGGCGAGTTCCTCGAGCGCGGCGGCCGTGCGCAGATTGCGGGCGTCGCGGTCGTATTCGTCCGCCTTGCGTCGCCGCCAGTCGGCGGTGGCGCGGCAAAAATCGGCGAACGATCGTTGAAACGGCGAGGTCACGTACGCGTCCCGTTGCCTGCCGTCATCCCGCCTCCCCTTCGCTGGCCGGCGCGAGCACGCCGCGGTCGAGCAGATAGCGCGCGATGTAGGCGTTGTTGGCGTCGATCAGATGGATGGCGTAGGACGACGCGGCGCGCATGGCGGCGAAACCGGGCGACGCCAATTCTTCTTCGACCGACGTGCCGTTGGCGGCGGCGGCTTCCGCCGCTTCCTGCTGCAGCAAGGCATCGAGAAACTCCAGCATCTCGTCCTGGGTCATTCCGATCGTTTCGCGCGCCATCCGCCGCTCCTCATTTCGCCATCCGCCATGCGTCGCCCGGGCCGGTCCATCTGGGCGCCCGGTTGCGGATCGTAGCATGGGCCGACGGGGACGCTCCGAAATGGGCGATTCGGCCAAACGGGAGAAGCGGCCGTTGTGCCCGGCACACGGCGAAGGACGCGTCCCGCGGCGTGCGGGTCCGGCGGCGCACGGTATACTCATCGCAACCCGCGAGTTCGTCACCGACGAGCGCATGTGCGGTTTGAGCGGGTCCGAGCGCACGTTTCGCCGGTTTCAACCGGATGGGGACGAGAGGCGCCATATCATGGCTTATGTGATCGCGCAGCCGTGCATCGGCGTGAAGGACGCCAGTTGCGTCGAAGTGTGCCCGGTCGATTGCATCCATTCGACCGACGAAGCCGACCAGTATTTCATCAATCCCGACGAATGCATCGACTGCGGCGTTTGCGCCGAAGTTTGCCCGGTCGAGGCGATCTTTTTCGAAGACGATTTGCCGGAACAATGGGCGGCGTTCAAGGAACTGAACGCGGCGTTTTTCAAGTGATTTCCCGCCCACAATGGTATGTATCTTCACGTCAGCAGCATGCCGCTGTCGCGCGGAGCTAAAGACTCCGCGCTAAGCCAGTAACCCGGCTAAAGCCGGCTATTGATTGTCGATTGAGCGGCATGTGTCGGCGTTATTTGGATGTCGATCAAAGTCGCTCGACGGTCAATTGCAGACCAGATCGTCGAGCCGGCTTCAGCCGGGTTATTGGAGTTAGCGCGGGGTCTTTAGCCCCGCGCGGCGCTGGATGTCGACATTGCTGTGCTGGCCGTTCCAATCCAACCCGATCCCGAAGAAACGCGCTCGAACACAGCCCGCCCCGCGTGAGACAAGAATCAGACGGCGGCGGACTCGGACGGCGGAGCGGAGCCTGGAACGGGCGGCAGCGCCGCCTGCCAAAGTTGGCCGTCGACCACGAGATAGACGGTTCCCGCCCGCTCGTCGACCGCGACGTCTTGCGCGTGCGCGAACAAATCCGCCCCCACTCCAGGGGCGACGAATTGCCGGGCGGCGCCGTCAGCCGTCGCGCGCACGAGGCGGCCGACGCTGTCGCCGAGGCGCGCCGTCGGATCGACGATATAGAACGCCTCGCTGTGGGCCGCCTGCGCCAGATAGGCCGGTTGCTCCAGCGCGGGCGTCAGCGCCGGCAGCGTCGACCCTTTCAGCGCATGCTGATAGAAGGTCAGCACGCGGCCGTCGGCCAGCAACACATGGACGCTGCCGTCGACCGTCAGGTCCCGCGCCTGGGCCAGATCGGGAAACGCATCGGTCCCGGCCCAGACCGACGCGTCGCCCTGGCCGTCGCCCAGTTTGATGATCTGGCCGCCAGCATCGAGCGCGTAGAGAACGTCGCCGTAGGCGGCGACCGGCGCCCGGGCGAGCGCAAGATTGGGTTGGTTGGTCAACGGAATCGCACGCCACTTGCCATCGGGAGTCCAGAGGAAGGTCGACGCATCGTCGGCGACGACCAGCCCGTCGGCGTCGGCGGCGCCGGTGGCGATGGGATCGACCCGCCGGCCGTCGATCGCGTCGCCAGGCGCGAGCATGCGAATCAATTGACGGTGCTCGGCATCGATCTGATAGACCCCGCCGACGACGAGATAGGCGTGGTCGCCCCAAAGCGTCAGATGGACCGGCTGGCCGGCCATCGCCGCCGGGATGGCGCCGAGCAACGTCAGATTCGTCAGGGATTCGACATGCCAGGCGTTCGCCCGCGCGGCGGCCAGCATTTGGCCGCGATCGCCGAGCGCCGTCGCGTCGGCGCCGACGCGCATCGCCGCGTCCCAGGCGGATTGGGCGGTCGCGACCGCCGCCGCCTGATGGGCGGGATCGTCGCGCACGCTCCGCAAGGCATCGTCGAGTTGGACGATCGCCGCGTCGATCCGCTCCTGCCGCGCCTGTTGCTGTTGCACGTAAAAGCGCGTCCCGCCGAGCGCGACCATGACCGCCAGCCCGGCGGCCAGGGCGCGGCCGGGCACATGGACGTCGAAGCCGCGCGGCAGGTTGGCATGCCATTCCGGCGGCAACCCGCCCGACTCGCGATGCCGCTGAATGCTGGTCACGCCGGGCGCGGCCAAGGTCCGCTGACGCGACGAAAACGCTGGCTCCAAGGCGCGCCGCCGGGGCATGGTCGCTTCGACCGCCGCCACAATCCCATCGCGCAGGCGATCGGGCAAGACGATCCGGGCAGAGATCCGGCGCGCGGGCGGACCCGCAGCTGAAGCGCGCCGCGCCGAGATGGGTTCATCGCGTCGGGCCGCCGGCTCCGTTGTTCGGCGACCGGCGCGGGCCGCCGGCCGCTCCGCCAGGTCGCGGCCCGCGCCATGGCCGGACGACGCCAGGTTTGGCAGGCGGAACCGCTGCGTCAATTGTCCGAGCGACAGCCCCGGCGCAGAAAATCGACGCGTGACCGGAGTCCCGAGCGCGATGGCGAGCGCAAACGCGTCATCGAGGTCGGACGCGGCGACGGTGTTTTCCAGCAGATCGAGAATGCGATCCGCCTCGCCCGAGCGGAGCGCTTCGTCGCGGCGAGTGCGCCCTGGCTTGCCCTGATGGGCCAGGAGCCGAGCGACGGTCGATGAGCAGAGCAGAATGACATCGCCCGGCGCGGCGACCGAACGATACAGGAGGGGCCGCGCGCCTTGCCCGGCTCCGAGCGGCGCCGGCTCGAACACTGGCTGGCCTGGGTCGTAATCCGCTCGCCACGAACGCAGGTCGGGAAACGCGTAGGCCTGCCCATCTTGCACGACGATCGCTTGCGCCGGCGGCGTCTGGGCAAGCGTCATTCCGCGCGCATCGACGACGAACGCGGTCGCGCCGACGAGCGAGCGTCGCTCCCACGGCACATCATCGGGGGGTCGGTTGTCGGCGGCCACGGCGGCGTCGGCGGCGGCAAAAGCGCGCGCCAAGGCGAGCGACGGTTCGAGCGTCGCCATTCGCCGCAGCGCGTCCTCGATCGCCGCCCGGGCGAGCATCGCCCGTTCGACTCCGCGCGGCGTGAATTCGAGCGGTTCGACCGCGACGCCGAATGACCGGTCCGGTCCGGGCGTTTCGACGGCGACGAACGCCCGAGCATCGGCGGGATGCCCGGAAGTCAGGGCAAACGCGGAAGCCGTCAGCGGCGCACGGCTCATGCCCCATTTCCCTTCCACCTGCGGCAGGCGGTTGGACGCAACGATCCCCAAACGCGAGCCAGCCGGCTCTCGCAAGACGAACATTTGTTTCGTGCATGAACGTGCGGGTACGGGTCAAGGAAAGTATAGCAAGGTGGTGTACGTTCGTCTATGTCGGAATGTCACCGATCGACGGCCATTTTACGCCGGGGGGAGGGTCGTCTCCCGGAAAAAGGCGTCTTTGCCGGCGTCGGTGTTGTCGCGCGCAACTTCATGTTCGGGCGCCGCCGCCGTCCGCGCCGCCATTTCCGCTTCGCGCGCGGCGGCGATCGCCGCTTCCGCCCGCTCGGCCAGATCGCGGCCGTTCGATCCGAGCCGCGCGGCCAGCGATGCGCCATGCTGGAGAGCGGCGACGGCATCGTCACGCCGCCCCATCTCGCCGAGCAGGATGCCCAGATTGACCGCCATCAGCGCTTCGCACGAACGATCGCCGAGGCCGCGACAATGCTCGATCGCGCCCCGGTAGGTCGCGATCGCTTCGGGATCGCCGGCGGCGTGCTGGGCGGTCGCCAAATGCTGCAGCGCCTGCCCGATGAGCGTCACATCGCCGGCGTCGCGCGCCAGGCCGAGCGACTGCCGCAGATGATCGACCGCTTGCCGCTGGTCGCCCCGTCGCGCCATGATCCGGCCAAGCCGACCATGGAGCCGCGCGGCGCTGGCGCGATCGCCCGACACCGTCGCCAGTTGCAGCGCCTGGTCGCACAGCGCCATCGCGCCGGCGATTTGCCCGGCGTCGATCGCCAGCGTCGCCAGCGACGAAAGGAGCGCGATCTGCTCGCCCGTATTGCCGAGGCGGCGATTCAGTTCGAGCGCGCGCGAAAAACTCTCCCGCGCCCGCGGCGTCTGCTTGCGCGACGCATAGATGCGCCCGAGCTCGGCCAATGCGTTCGCCTGCAATTCGGCGTCGTCGGCCCGGCGGGCCATGGACGCCGCGTCGTGCAGCGCCCGGATCGCGTCGTCGGGATGGTTGAAGCGCCAGAGCGTCTGGCCGATGCTGGCCAGCCAGCGTGCTTCTTCCCGCTGGTCGCCGGTGCGTTTGGCCAGATCGAGCGCGCGCATCAAATGCTGCAAGGCGTCGTTGGAGCGGCCGGCCTGGGCGTAGGCGATGCCGAGGCCGCCGAGCGCGCGTTGCTCCAGTTTCGCGTCTTTGCCGGCCGTCGCCAGTTCGAGCGCCCGGCCGTAGGCTTCGACCGCCTCCGCCGGCCGCTCCAGCGTCAACAGCGTGGCGCCGAGCCGGGTCGCCCATTGGCCGGCGATCGTCCGGTTGCCGAGGCGCTCTTCCATCCGGACCAGACTGCGCTCATGTTCGGCCGCGGCGGCGAGCCGGCCGCGATCCCGCTCGGCGTCGGCGAGGGCGGCCAGACAGCGCTTGGCGAGCGCGAGGTCGCCGATCTCGCGTGAAATATCGAGGCCATGCTGCAATTGGGCGACCGCTTCGTCCCGCTTGCCGTTGCGCTGCAACGTTTCCGCCAGACTGAGGACGATTCGGCTCTGGAGGCCGAGATCGGCCGTTCGGCGCGCCGCTTCCGATGCCTGGCGCTGAACGGCGGCCAGCGTTTCGAGGTCGGTGTTGGCCGGCATCAATTCGATCTGACGCACGAGCGCTTCGGCGATGCCGTGCTGATCGTCGAGCCGCTGCGCGGCGCGGCCGGCCCGTCGATAGAGCGCGTAGGCGCCGCGCCGGTCGCCTTCGCGCCGGAGCAGGTCTCCCAGCGCCAGGGCCGCGCTCACCTCGGGAAGCGCATCGTCTTCCTCGTCGCCGAGTTCGAGTTGCTGGCCGAGCAATTGCCGCGCTCGCTCCGACTCGCCCGCTTCCAGCGACCGCAAGCCGAGCCGATTGAGCGCGGTGCGACCGCCGGTGATGTAGCCGGATCGCTGGGCGACCGTGTAGGCGTCGCGCAGCAGCCGGTCGCGTTCCCGGCTCGGATCGTCGCCCGGCAGCAGCCCGTCGAGTTGCAGCGCCGCGTCGACGATGGCGTCGTCGAAGCCTTTCGCCCGCGCCGTGGCGTAGACGAGCCGGGCGAGGATGATGGCGTATTCATGGTCTTCGACATCCTGTTCGTCGATGACCTGGGCAAAGCCGTCGAAGTCTTCGGCCGTCAGCCGGTCGAGAATGCGCGGCTCCCGGATTTCGGCCAGGCCGCCTTGCACCGATTTTTGGCGATCGGCGACCTCGCGGGCGATCAGCAAAATCGTGTCGCCCGCGGAATCGCGCCGCGCCAGCCCGATCCAGTCGCGCCACAATTTCACCAGGGCCGCTCCTCCGCCAACGCCTGCGCCAACGCGTCGAGGGTCAGATTGCCGCCGGAAAGGACGACCGCGACCTTGCGCCCGTCCAGGTCCTCGCGCAGTCGCCAGGCGCCCGCCGTGGCTGCCGCTCCGGCGCCTTCCGCCAACTGCCGCGTCGTTTCGAGCAGCGTCAGCGTCGCCCGGCGCAATTCGGCGTCGCTGACCAGCAGAAAATCGTCGAGCCGCCGCCACAAGATCTGCATCGGCAGGCTCCAGGCCGCGCGTGTCGCCAACCCATCGGCGTAGGTGTCGACTCGCTCGGTGGTGACGAACTCGCCCGTGCGCCAGGTTTCCCGCATCGCGGGCGCGCCCTCCGCCTGCACGCCGATCACGCGCAGATCGGGGTTGATCGCCTTGCCGACGAGACAGGCGCCGGCCAGCCCGCTGCCGCCGCCGCCGGGAACCATCAGGACGTCGAGATCGGGCACGGCGTCGAGGATTTCGAGCGTGCAGGTCGCGACGCCGGCGATGAGCAGCGGCTCGTTCGCGGAATGGATGAAAAAGGCGCCGCTGGCCGCCGCGTCCCGTTCGGCGACGGCGAGCGCTTCATCGAAATCGGCGCCGGTGAAGACGACGCGGGCGCCGAGTCGTTCCATCGAAGCGACCTTGAGCGGATTGGCCCGCTCCGGAATGTAGATGCTTGCGTCGCAGCCAAATTCCCGCGCCGCGTAGGCGATCGATTGTCCGTGATTGCCGGTCGAGGCGGCGACCACGCCGCGCGCTCGTTCCTCGGGCGAAAGATGGCTCAGGAGATTCAAGCCGCCGCGGACCTTGAACGCGCCGATTGGCTGCAGGTTTTCGCACTTGACGAAGACGTCGCAACCGAGCCGCTCGGCCAGCGCCGCCGGGCGAAGCAACGGCGTCGGCGGCAGGTAGTGGGCGACGACCTGCCGCGCCAGATAGACATCGTGCAACGTCGGCAGATGCAAGCCGCTGATCGGATCGATCGCGGGCAGCGCGTCGCCGCGCAGGGCGCGCTCCTGCCCCTGCCCAACCGTCGCCTGCGCCATGTGTCGTTCTCCCTTCCCCGCCCCGAGGTCCGCACGAGTCCGCGCCGCCGGCGACATCGCAGCCGGATCGGCGGTCGGACCTTGCGTGCGCGTCGGACGCCTGGTGCGGGGTTCCATCGTTCGCGACTGCGAAAGCGTCCCATCCACCCGCGCTCTCGCAAGCAGACCTGCCGTGAGTGTAGCACCTCACTCTGCGGTTTCATGTACGGACACCTTGGAAAAACAGGACCTTTGGCGAACCACAGCGGTTCGCGGCGGTTGACCGGAACGCGATCGCCGCCTACCCTCCCCGGCGGCATGCTGGACGCGGGATGCGGGGAGCGAACGGCTTCATGATCCAGCCGGGAACGACAGCGCGATTCAGGGAACGGCTGGCGGCGGCGATGACCGCCAACGACAGCCTCGTCTGCGTCGGGCTCGATCCCGATCTGA
>JAICJJ010000196.1 GCA_025928535.1 Thermomicrobiales bacterium | reverse complement strand
GTCGGCGAATCGGGCGTATGGCATCGGTCGTCGCTCCCGTGTCGATTCGTTCAGGCGAGGCGGCGGACGATTCCGGCCGCCCTGGCGTCGTTTTCGATCGCGAAATTGGTGCGGTCTCCCCGATAGCGATCCTCCGAGCGTTCGACCGGCGCCCCGGTCAGCCCGACCGCGACCCGCCGCACCCGCAGCAGCGCATCCCCCGGCGCGACGCCGAGCAATCGCGCGTCTTCCGGCGAGGCCGGCACGGCGTCGAGCAGATGCCGCGCGGCATCGACGGCGACGCCGCGGCGGCCGAGTTCGGCGTAGACCGAGCCGTGGTCGAGGTCGACGTCGCGCAGGAGCCGGCCGATCGCGTCGGGAAAGGTGGTGCGTTCCACCATCAGCGGCTCGCCGTCGGCGAGGCGCACCCGCACTAGCCGCCAGACATGGGCCGAGGCCGGCAACTGGAGGTCGTGCGCTTCGTCGGCGTCGGCCATTCCGGCTTCGAAGGCGATGGTGCGACCGCTGGGCGTCTTGCCGAGACTGCGGGCCCAGGCGGTGAAACTGACGAGTTCGCCCAGCGGCTGCGTCAACGGCTGCGACCGAACCGTGAAATGGCGGCCTTGCGAGCCGACGATCGCGCCGTCCGCCCGCAGCGTCGCCCGCGCCTGTCGGACCGTGCCGCGCGACACGCCGAAGCGGCGCATCAGAGCGGTTTCGGACGGCAGCGGATCGCCTGGCCGCAGCACGCCGGCGTCGATTTCGCCCCGCAACGCGTCCGCGATCCGCCGGTGAAGCGGACGCCGGACCTCGCCGTCATCGTCATGCCGAACTTGTCGAGGCATCTCGTTCGATTTCGCAGACGCCGCAAACTTGTTCATCCAAGTTCGATTGTACCGGAACGCGCGGCGGTTCGTCACGGGACAGCGAAGCTGTCGACGGGGGGCGGCGCGGCGAGTTGGCACGGTTCGTGAGAGATGGCCGCTGGCTTTGCGCCGACTTCACCACGCTTGGTGAAGCCAATCGCACCCGTCGAATGAGGGGGGACCGTCGTGGACCACAATCGATTCGACCGACTGACGCGCGTGTTCGTTAACGGCACGTCACGCCGGGCGCTCCTTCGCGGCGCCCTTGCCAGCGGCCTCGGCTTGCTGGCGGTGGGCGGCATCGACGCGACGGAGGCCAGGAATCGCGGCGGCAAGGGAAAGGGCAAGGGCCAGAATGGCACGGGCGGCAAGGGAGGCAACAGCGCCTGCGCCCATTTCTGCCACGCCCTTCTGAGCGGCTCGGCGGCGGGACATTGCACCGCGGATGCCGCGCACGGAACTGGCCTTTGCACCGAGTGCGGACCGGCGGCGCCGGGCGGCGGCGTCGATCCTTCCTCGCTCCGCTGTGGTTCCGGCGAAGCGATCGACGCCTCGACGTGCACGTGCGTTTCGACGATCTGTTCGGCGGGCGGCGACGCGTGCAGCGATACCGCCGGTCGCGAGTGCGGCACGGACCAAAGCGGAACCGCCTGCTTCTGCGCCTCGGCCGCGGATGACGTGGGCGACTGCTTCCTCGGCGATCCCAACAACTGCGCTCGCGCGACGTGCGATCCAGCCGATGCGCTCGTCAATCACGGCTGCGCCACTGACGAGCGCTGCGTGATCGCCCTCTGCTGCGGCGCGGCGGGGGTCTGCATCCCGCGCTGCCAGCCCGGATCGACCACTGGCGCGCGGCATCGCAGGTGAGGTCCACCTCCGTCGGCGCGGTCCCTGACTGATCGCGCTGCTTCGCGCTCGACCAGGGCCGCCGGCGATTGATCCGGCGGCCCTTTCTCGATCGCCGACCGCCTGGGGCTCGACGCATCATGCGGACGCTGGAGGGACTCCGGCCGACGTCCCGGATCGTTCCCCAGTCGTTTCGAATCCAAAAACGCGCCGCGGGAATAATCGGACGCTCGCGGTCGTTGTGATCGTCGCCAGCCAGGCGTGATCGCTCAGACGGCGATCCGCCCCGCAGGCGATGACGCGTGGTCGCGCGCGAAAGGAGAACCACGCCATGATTCGCGTCACGCTCCTCGGCATCGCGCTCGGTCTGTCGGTCGCGGTCGGAACGGGAGGAGCCGTGCTGGCCAACGGTCAGCCAAATCAATCCTGCCAGCAGCAGCCGTCGAGTCCCGGCAATGCCAAGGATGCGTCAGGCTCGCCGTTCAATCCGAATGGCACGTCCGGAACCAAGTACGCGGGACAGCAACCGCAAAACTCGAACAACCCCAAGTCGGTCAGCCAATACGATGTCGCATGCGCCAACGTGTCGGCGAACCATCCGTAATCGCGACGGATCGGGCGGGGCAGCCACATTCTGGTCGATCCGGCTGGCCCGCCGCTGAACGTTGAGGCGACGACGTTTCACGCTCGAACGCCTTCGAAGCAGACCCCATTCGCGCGACCACGCGGAAAGACCGTCGGATTGTCGTCCGACGGTCTTTCACGATCCAGAATGTCGGCGCCAGTCTTGCCGATGGCGCCGACACTCAGCCCGGCCACTGCAGGAACGTGGCGCTCCGACCGGGCACGCGAACGCCGCCATGCTGGCGGCGTTCGGCCGTCTTTACCCCACGTACCGTTGCGCGCCGGCCTTCTTGGCCGCCGGGGCGCCGCGTGTGCGCGGTCAAATGGGGGCGAGGGAAATCAGTGACGACGGTACGGGACGCGTTGGACGCCGGATCGATGGACCCGGGCCGGCGCCAGCGCCGGTTTCGGCCGAAGCCAGAGGCCGAAAAAGCGCTCGACGGCGTGCGCCAGGCGATCGGCGAGGGAGGACGATTCGGTTGTCTTACGCGTCATCGGTTTCTCCAGATCAGCGGCGGCCCGGCGCCCCGCTCACTCAATGTACGCCCGACTTCCGGTTCGGGATGTTCAACGCCCGGACGCCAGACGAGAATGCAGAACGCATGCCATGTTTTTGCATCACCGGTCGCCGGAATCCGAATCGGCGGCCGTGAGCAGCCCCTCGTCTTGCACCAGCGCCCGGTCGAGCGTACGGTAGCCCGCGTCGTCGAAGAGAATCGTAAGCGTCTCGTCGTCCTGGCGAATGACCGTTCCCAGGCCCCAGCGCGCGTGGGTCACGTTCGCGCCGATGGCGAAGCGAGCGTCGGCGGCCGTCGGCGCCGCGCCGTGGCCCGCGAGACATGCGTCACACTGGCCGCATGGCGGCGTGAACGCCTCGCCGAAGTAGTTGAGCAGAAAGGCGCGCCGGCATTCGGACGTTTCGGCGTAGGCGCGCATCATCTCGACCCGGGTTCGTGCGATCGTCCGGTGGCGTTCTTGCGCCGCCGCCGCTTTTTCCGCCGCGTCCGCGGAATCGCGCCCTGCTTCGGCAACCGCGTCGCCCGACGGAAGCAGACGGAGCGCGTCGGTTTCGTCGAGGCGTCCCAGCGCCGTCTCGACCTTGCCGATCGACAGATCGACCTCCTCGGCGATCGTTTCCGGCGCGATCGGACCGCCGGCGGCGGCGACGGCTTCGGCGACCCGTTCGACATCGTCTTCGTCGAGTTTGCCGGCCGCCGCGAAAAAGCGACGAAGACGCAGATCGTCGGCGAGAAAAAAGAGGCGCGCTTCGGCCGGCCCGCCATCCCTCCCGGCTCGCCCGATTTCCTGGTAGTAGGCGTCGAGCGAATCGCTGACGTCGTAGTGGGCGACAAAGCGGACGTCCGGTTTGTCGATTCCCATCCCGAACGCCGTCGTGGCGACGATCACCGGGAGTTCGCCGTTCATGAAGGCCGATTGCGCGTCGTCCCGCTCGCCGGCCGGCAGGCCGGCGTGGTAGGCGCGGGCGGCGACGCCGCGTTCAACCAGCGCCGCGGCAACGTCCTCGGCGCAGGCGCGGGTAGCGACGTAGACGATGCCGGGCGGGGCGGCGGCGATCCAGTCGAGCGCTGCGTCGCATTTCGTCTCCGCGTCGGTGAAGCGATCCACCGCCAGAAAGATGTTCGGGCGGTCGAAATCGTGGACGAAGACGGCCGGGTCGGTCATCCCGAGCCGCTCGACGATTTCGTCGCGCACGGGCGGCGCGGCTGTCGCGGTCAGCGCCAGGACCCGGGGCCGGCCAAGTTCGTCGATCACCGCCGCCAGCCGCAGATAATCGGGCCGGAAGTCGAACCCCCAATCGCTGATGCAGTGCGCTTCATCGACGACGAACAGGGAAGGATGGGCGTCGCGCACCCGGGCAAGCGTGTCCGGGTTGGCGAATTGCTCCGGCGCCAGCAGCAGGAATTCGATCGCTCCCGCGGCCAATCCGGCGAGCGCCGCATCGCGCCGCGAGTCTGACAAGGACGAGTTGAGCCGCGCCGCGCCGCCGCTTTCCTGTTCGTCGATCGCCGCTTCCTGATCGCGCTGCAACGCGATCAGGGGCGAGACGACGACGGTTGGACCGTCGATCAACGCGCCCGCGATCTGATAGATGGCGCTCTTGCCGGCGCCGGTCGGAAAGACGGCCAACGTGTCGTGGCCGGCGAGCACGGCGCGGATCGCCTCTTCCTGACCGGGCCGCAGTTCGTCGTAGCCAAATCGTTCGCGCGCTGCCTGCCGCAACTGTTCGCTGGTCGTCGTTCGCTTTGCCACGTCGTCCGCCATCCGCGCGCGTCCTCCCGCCGAGATGTCGCCGAGCGTTCGCCTTGACGCAACCGGCGCGCCACAGTCGCCCATTGCATCGGGCAGCGGCGCCGCTGCCCGATCTGTTGCCCGGTGGTCCCGATCTGGCGACAATCGGAGATGGTATCGACTGCACGGAGGCCGCGTCATGACGAACGCCGACCACGATGAGCACGCCGAGCCGCGGGTTCGATTGCGCCGCGCCTACGAGCCGCCGGGACCGGATGACGGGCAACGCGCGCTCGTCGATCGCTTGTGGCCGCGCGGGGTGACGAAAGCGTCGCTGCGGCTCGATGCGTGGATGCGCGACGTCGCGCCGAGCGACGAACTGCGGCGCTGGTTCGGGCACGACCCCGCGCGCTGGCAAGAATTCGCCCGCCGCTATCGGCGCGAACTGGCCGCGCATCCAGATGTTCTCGCGCCACTGCTGGAAGCGGCGCGACGCGGGCCGGTGACGCTCGTCTATGGCGCGCGCGACCAGGAACACAATGAGGCGGTCGTCCTCAAGCAGGTGCTGGAGGAAGCGCTCGCTTCGGGCGCCGCGGGCGGCGAGACGACGCGCAAGGAGGCGGAAGGTGGCGCAGGCTGATCTGCCGGAACTCTGGCAATGGGGGGAGTACTACTGTCCCTGGACCTATGTCGCGACGGTCCGGCTGCAAACGGTCGCGCCGGAGTATCGCCGGCGGGTGCGGTTGCGGCTCCGTCCGTTTCCGCTCGAATTGATCGACGGCACGTCGGCGCCGCGCGACATCCTCGAGCAGGAATGGTGGCTGGCGGCGATTCAGGAGCCGGCGGCGGCGTTCGCGCCATATCGCTCCGACGATTGGCCGACGACGACCATGCCGGCGTTCGAAGGAGCGTGGTGCGCCGAGCGGCAGGGTGACGACGCGTTCACCGAATACGACCGGCGCGTCCGCCGCGCGTTTTTTGCCGAAAGCCGAAACATCGGCAAGCGGGAGACGGTGATCGATATCGCGCGGGAAGCCGGCCTGGACATGCCGCGTTTCACCCGCGAATTCGCCGGTGAAGAAGCCCGCGCCGCCGTGCTGGCTGAGGCGCGTCTCGGCCGCGAATGCTTCCGTGTCGAGGGAACGCCGACCGCGATGCTGCCGGACGGAACCCAACTGCGCCACCTCCTGGCCGAACCGGAGATGACCGATCGGATCGTCGTCCGCGTGCCGCCGTTGCCCTGCTGCGGCGAGGCGTGCCTCGCGGCGACGCGAACCATGTTCGATCGGGCGCTGGAGTTGGTCCCGCACGCCGCAATTGGCGGCGGGTGAGCCGCCTCCGCGCCGACGGGAGACGCGCCCCATGACGACCGAACGCGAACGATCCGAGCCGGACATTGTCGATCTGGCCGCGCTGGCGCAAGCCAACGCCGCGCTC
>JAICJJ010000089.1 GCA_025928535.1 Thermomicrobiales bacterium | reverse complement strand
GACGCCGACCCGGCGCGCGACGGCGTTCCCGGTCGGCTGGCCTGGTCGCTGGTCGCCGCCGCGATCGTGGTCGGCGTGCTGCTGGCGCTCATGTTGCTCATCGTCGCGTGGAGGGTGGGCACGGCGCCGGCCGGTTGAACAGCACGGCAATCGGCTCGAGGCGCTGTCGTGACGCGCAGTTGGAGGGGCGAGCCATGATCGCTGCCATCGCTTACGTGATCGTCCTGATCGCCGTCATCGCGCTCTGGTTTGGCTTGCAGCGCTTCCTTAGCGGCAAGATGTGACCGCGCGGGCGGCCCGGAAGGAGACAGCGAACTGGCAATCACGCTGCACCGGAACCGGCCAATCAATAACGACGAACTCAACGCGCTGCGCGACGCCGCCTGGGCCCATGTCGGCGATCAGGATTGGCAACCGATCTTGCGCCGCAGCCTCGGCTGGGTTTGCGCCATCGACGGCGAGCGCCTCGTCGGCTTCGTCAACGTCGCCTGGGACGGCGGCGTCCACGCCTTTGTGCTCGACACCACCGTTCACCCCGACCACCAGCAGCGCGGCATCGGCCGCAGTCTCGTCCGCGAAGCGACGGCGCTCTCCCGCGAAGCCGGCGCGGAATGGCTCCACGTCGACTACGACGACGAACTCGATTCGTTTTACCGCGGCTGCGGCTTCCGACCGGCGCCGGCCGGGCTGATCGATCTGACGCAGCCCGAACCGGACGAGCATCGGCGCGACGAGGCGCGGAATCAGACCGGCGCGGAATCTTCCGGCTCGTAGCCGATCGTGCGCCGCGCATGCTCCAGATCCCAGAACTGGCGCGGATTGTTCGAGATGCCGTAGACGACGGCCCACGGCACGTCGTCGGCGTCGATCGCCCGCGAAATCAACTGCGCGCAATCGCGCCGGCTGAGCCAGGTCGCGCGCAGCCGTTCCCGCCGTTGCTCGTCAGTCAGATATTCGAGCGGCTCCGGCACGGAGCCATAGACCTCCGGATCGCCCGGACGGTCGTCGTCGCGCACCGTGCCAATACGGAGGCAGACAGCGCGCATGCCGTAGCGATCGACGTAGTAGCGGGCCACGGCTTCGCCGAACAACTTGGAAATGCCGTAGAGCGAATCGGGCCGGGGTTCCGCCAGATGGTCGAACACTCGCGGATCGTCGAGTTGGTAGATCGACGGCGCGTTGTCGATCTCGTTCATCCCGATCGTGTGGTTCGACGAGGCGAAGACGACCGCCGGCACGCCCGCCTGCCGCGCCGCTTCGAACACGTTGTAGGTTCCGATCAGATTGTTCGGCAAGATGTCCGACCATGGCGTCGAAACGCTCGGCGAGGCCGCCAGGTGGACAACGCAATCGACGCCCGCGAACGCCGGCGCGATCGACGCCAGATCGGCGATGTCGCCGACGTGGCTGGGATAGGGCGCCGGCCGGTGGGTCAGACAGCGCAAATCGTAGCGGTCGCCGAGGTACTGCCGCACCGCCCGCCCGATCACGCCGTCCGCGCCCGTCACCAACACCCGTCGCTGATTCCCCGTCGCCATTGCTGCTCCCTTCCCTCGAGTCGCCGTCAGGTTCCGGCCGTGACCCGATACATGCCGCCGTTCAGATCGATCACGTAGAGTTCGCCGCTTGCGTCTTCGCCAAACGAACTGATGTTCAATTTGGTCGAAACCGGCGCCGAAAGCGCCCAGTCGCCGCTCGCGGCGCGCCCGAGGCCCCAGATCAGGCCAGAGCAATAATCGCCGAAGAGATAGACGCCCTGCAGGGCCGGAATCGAGGAGCCTCGATAGACGTATCCGCCGGTGACCGAGCAGCCCTGATCGTGCGTGTAGGTCGCGATCGGCATCGTCATCCCGGCGGTCGAGCAATTGGCTTCCGCGTAGCAGTCGTTGCCCTCGAGGAGGTTCCAGCCGTAATTCTGACCGCCCTTCGAGCCGGCCGGCTGGAAGTCGATTTCTTCGATTCGGTCTTGCCCGACGTCGGCGATGTAGAGATCGCCTGTGCCGCGATCGAACGAAAAGCGCCACGGATTGCGCAACCCATACGCCCAGATTTCCGGCCGACCATTTTTGCCGTCGGCGAAGGGATTGCCGGGCGGGATGGCGTACGGCGTGTCGGCGGACCGCTGATGGACGTCGAGCCGGAGAATCTTGCCGAGCAGGACCTGGGTGTTTTGCCCGTTGCCATCCGGATCGCCTTCGCTGCCGCCGTCGCCGAAGCCGGCGTAGAGATACCCGTCGGGGCCGAACATCACGAGGCCGCCGTTGTGGTTGGGATATGGATCCGGGATCGCCAGCAACACTTCGCCGCTGGCGGGATCGGCCCGATTCGGGTCCGATTGCGATACTGTGTAGCGGGCGATCGTGTCGGCGCCGGACGGACCGCCGCTCGCCGCGGTGTAGCCGACGTAGAATTCGCGATTGGTCTTGAAGTCAGGGTCGAAGGCGACGCTGAGCAAACCCTGTTCCTGGCCCTGGGATGTGACGATGTCGGAGATGTCGAGAAAGGGCTTGGGCGCCACCTTGCCAGCCTGCAGGATCAGAATCTGGCCGGAGCGTTCGACGATGAACAAGCGTCCGCTGCCGTCGTTCGGATCGGCGAGAAACACCGGCTGGTCCAGGCCGGTGACGACCGGGGCGAGTCCGAACGCGAATCGCGCCGGATCGAACGGGGGCGTCGGCGTGCCCTGGGCAACGGCGGGAGCCGCCATCGCCAACGCCGCGAGCGCGGCAATCGCGCCGCGCCAGCCCCAATGCCATGCGCTGAACTTGATCATCGGCGTTGCTGCTCCTCCCGAACGGTCGTCGAGACGCAAGTGCTGGCGCGCTGGCCCCGGCCTCGCGGGTCACGAACGCGCGGCGCGCCCACCGCTGGCCCGGTCGAGTGCTCGCAGCAACCCCTGTGCCGCCTACGTCACGATCCGGCCGCCGGATCGTGAACGCTCGCCCGAGGAGGTCTCATGAGGGACCGCCAAAACGTCGGCATCGGCGTCGGCGTCGTCGTTCTTCGCGGCGATTCGGTGCTCCTCGTCCGCCGCCTGCATCATGGGTGCGGCTCGTGGGCCACGCCGGGCGGCTACCTCGAGCGGGGCGAATCGTTCGAAGCGTGCGCCAGGCGAGAGGTTCGGGAGGAAACAGGCCTGACGCTGACCGACGCACGGCCGATCGCCGTCACGAACGACATCCACCCGGACGGCAAGCACAACGTCACGGTCTGGTTGACCGGCGGCGCCGAAGGCGTCGCCCGCCTGGCCGCGCCGACCGAGATCGACCGCGTCGCCTGGTTCGACCGGCGGCGCCTTCCGGCCAATCTCTATCTCTCGACGCTGAATTTCGTCGAGGGCCGGTCCTCGCCGCCGGATGCCGCACAGGCGCTCGGACTGCAGATCGAACCTGCGTCCGAATAGACGACCACAGCCGGCCGGGCCCGTCGCGACGCATAGCCCATTGACCATCGGCCCAAGCGGCGGCCGCGGCATTCCGCCTGCGTGGTGGCCCAGAGGCGGGCCCTTCGTCGCGGAACCGCGGCCGCCCGCCATCCGATGGAAGCGCCGTGAGGCGAGCCTTTCCAATGACGCGCGAGCGAACCATGCGGCCAATTCCGGACCAGATGATTGTCATTGCAGATGGCTCGAGCGGCATGACGAGGCGACAGGGCGGGAGGAACTCCATGGAGAAAGCGAGACGACCGCATTCGATGTCGACCGACAACACCGCTTCGCCTGACTCCATGACCGTGGCGCCGGAGCAGCGCCTGCTGTCGGAGGTGCACACGGGGATGCGGGTCATCGACGCCGAAGGCAAGGACATCGGGTCGGTGAACGACATGCGGCTGGGCGAGCCGGCGGCCGCCGGCATCGATCCGGCCGAGGCGCCTGGGGCGCTGTCGCCCATCGACGACCTCCTCATCGGCTGGTTCGGCGACAACCACGACATCCCGGAGACGATCCGCCACCGGATGCTCCACGAAGGGTTTCTCAAGATCGGCCAGACCGGCTTGTTCGGGAGCGAAACCTTCGCGCTGGCCAGCGAAATCGGCGGCGTCGCCGGCGACACGGTGCGGCTGACTGTCCCGGAGCGCGATCTGATCCACGTATAGACGTTGAGTCGAGAAGTCGAGAAGCCGAGGAGTCGAGGAGTCGAGGAGAGCGTCGCCGCCATCACCGTCATGCCGAGCCTGTCGATGCGTCTCGGCGCTTCGCGTTCGGGGGAATGAGTTCCCTCCACTCCGCTCGGGACGACAATGTGACCCGCTGCTTCTTCTCGACTTCTCGACTTCTCGACTTCTCGACTCCTCGACTCCTCGACTCGCCGTCAAGGCTATACTCGCCGGGTGATGACGACCCTGACGTTTCTCGGCACTGGAACCTCGAACGGGATTCCGGTGATCGGTTGTGACTGCTCCGTTTGCCGCTCCGACGATCCGCGCGATCAACGCAGCCGCGCGTCCGCATTCATCCAACTCGGCGATCGAGTCGTGCTGATCGACACCGCGACCGAGTTGCGTCGGCAGGCGCTGCGCGCCGGCTTGCGCCAGGTCGACGCGATCTTGATGACCCACGCCCACGCTGACCACACCGGCGGTTTCGACGATCTGCGGCGGTTCAATGAACTGGCGCAACGGCATCTGCCGGTCTATGCCGATCCCGGGACGGCGGAGATGCTGCGCGATCGCTTCGCCTACGCCTTCGTCGATCAATTCCCGTTCTATGGCGGCAAGCCCGACCTGCTGCTCCATGACGTCGAGGGGCCGTTCGAACTCTTCGGCGAGTTGGTCACGCCGATTCCGGTCATGCACGGCCGCCTGCCGGTCCTCGGCTATCGAATTGGCGATCTCGCCTATGTGACCGACGCCAAGGCGATTCCCGAGTCGTCGATGGCGCTGCTCCAGGGGCTCGACATTCTCGTGCTCAACGCATTGCGGGAGCGGCCGCACCCGACGCATCTGAGCATCGCCGAGGCGCTCGCGATCATCGAAGCACTCCAGCCGCGGCGCGCCTTCCTGACGCATCTTTCGCATGAGACGAGTCACGCCGAGGCGTCGGCGCTCATGCCGCCCGGCGTGGAGATCGCCTACGACGGGTTGACCGTCGAGTCGATGTGACCTCCGCCGTGCGGGGCGCGGCGTTCATGTCCGGTTTGCTATCATGCGATGCGAGGCGACGCGTCGCGCGGCGCCGGCCGTGCCCCTGGCGCTCGGTGGCGGCGATCACGCAGGCGGACGGGGCATGACGCATTCGCGAGCCGACATCGATCAAAATCCACGGGGCGACATTCCCCGCAGCGCGCCATGAGAATCGCGCTTGTCTCACCATACGATTTGGCGCATCCGGGCGGCGTGTCCGATCACATCCGCCATCTGCGGACCGAATTCGACCACCTCGGCCATGACGTCGTGACCCTGGCGCCGCGGGCACGCAAAGGCGGCATCGAAATCAGCGACGGGTTCTACGGCATCGGCCGCACCGTCTCCGTTCCCGGCAACGGCAGCACCGTTCGCGTCACCTTCGACGTCACGCTGTACGCCGCCGTCAAGGCGATCATGCGGCGGGAACGGTTCGACGTCGTCCATGTCCACGAACCGCTCGTGCCGGTGCTGCCCTATCTCGTGCTGCTCAATTCGCCTGCCGTCAATGTCGCGACCTTCCACGCCTATCGCGCCTCGAACCCGTGGTACACCGCCTTCAAGCCGTACATGACGTTCGTTCTGTCCCGGCTGGATGGCCGCATCGCCGTCTCCGACCCGGCGCGCGAATTCGTCAGCCAGTATTTCGAGGGGCCGTACGAATTGATCCCGAACGGCATCGACACGGCCCGATTCGCCGCGGCCGAGCCGTTTCCCTGGGCGCACGACGGCGTGCCCCGCATCCTGTTCGTTGGCCGCTACAACGAACCGCGCAAGGGGTTCAAATATCTGCTGCGCGCCTTGCCGCTGGTGCGGCAGCAATTTCCCGACGCCCGGCTCGTGGTCGTCGGAACGGGGAAGCCAGAACGATTCGACGGGTTGTTCGAGCGATACGGCGTGCGCGGCGTCGATTTCATCGGCTTCGTTCCGTTTGACGAGTTGCCGCGGTACTATGCAAGTTGCGACGTGTTCTGCGCGCCGTCGATCGGCCGCGAAAGTTTCGGCATCGTCTTGCTGGAAGCGATGGCGGCGGGCCGGCCCGTGGTGGCGGGCAACATCCCCGGCTATGCCAGCGTGCTGAGCCACGGGCGGGAAGGCTTGCTCGTCCCGCCGAAAGACCCGCAGGCGCTGGCGCTGGCGTTGGTGCGCATGCTGGCCGATGGCCTGCTGCGTCGCGAAATCGCGGCGGCCGGCGTCGTCACCGCCGAACGCTACGCCTGGCCGCAAATCGCGCGGCGGGTGCTCGATACCTATGGACGCGCGGCGCGCAGCGCCGCCGTGGCGCCGCGGCAACGAGGATTCGCCTGATGGGGCGCGGGTCGTGATCTCCGAATTGCTGGGCGCTCGCGTGCGCGGCGTCATGCTGCATGTCGGCGCCGCGCTGGGCCGCCTCGGCCTCAGCGCGAATCTGCTGACGCTCCTCGGGCTCGCGCTCAATATCATCGTGGCGGTCGTGATCGCGAGCGGACATCTGGCGGCCGGGGGGGCGCTCCTCTTGCTGGCCAGCGCGTTCGACATGCTCGACGGCGCCGTCGCCCGCGCCACTGGCGCCGTCTCGACTTTCGGCGGGTTTCTCGATTCGACGCTCGACCGCTATTCGGAAGTCGTCGTCTATCTCGGCTTGCTCCTCTATTTTCTCGATCGCCCGGAAGCCCGAACGGGAGCGATTCTCACCTTTCTGGCGACGATCGGCGCGTTGCTGATCAGTTACGCTCGGGCCCGGGCGGAAGCCGCCGGCTTCACCGCCGCGGTCGGACTCGTCGCCCGGCCGGAGCGCGTCCTGATACTCGCCATCTGCCTGCTGGTGGGCCATCCCTTGATCGCGGTCTGGGCGCTCGCCATCACGACCCACCTGACCGCCTTGACGCGCATCGTCCACGTCTGGAAAGCGAGCAAGGCATCCTCGGGCGGCGCGGCGCCGAAGCCGCGGGCGGCAACGGCGTCGTCGGGACCGGACGCCGGATGAGCGACCTCGAACCGACGCCATCCGAGCGGGCCACGCCGTACGATGAAACGCCGATCGCGCCCGCCGACGTCGACTCCGCCGGCCGCTCCTGCTCCGTCATCGTCATCTTGCTGGCGATCCTGCTGCTCGTTCTCTGCCTCGGGCTGGCCGGGCGTTACATCGTCCTCAAATGACGTTCCGCCGCCGAACGACCGCCGCGGCCTGATCGACGAGCGGCGGGTGCTATGATCGCGCCGTCGATCGGCTACGAGTGGGCGAGTTCAGGAGGCAAGACGGCGATGAGCAGCACGAGCGCCAACGGCGCCGGCCCGGACGTCATTCGCGTGGCGGCCGTCCAGATGAACAGCCGCGACGACAAGGCCGCCAACATCGCGACCGCGCTGTCGCTGATCGATCGCGCCGCCGCGAGCGGCGCCCGGCTGATCGCCTTGCCCGAAGTCTGGACCTATCTCGGTCCTTCCGAAGGCAACCGGGCGGCGGCCGAAACGATCCCCGGTCCGCTGACGGAGTTGCTGGCCGAGCGCGCCCGTCGCCATGGCGTCTATCTGCACGCCGGCAGCATCCTGGAGCGGCGCGAAGGGGAACCGCTCCTCGCCAACACTACGGTCGTGTTCGATCCCTCCGGCGAGATCGTCGCCCGCTACAGCAAGCTGCATATGTTCGACGTGGTGCTCGACGGCGTGGCGTCTTACCAGGAATCGGAAACCGTCGCGCCGGGCGACGAGATCGTCACCTTCGATCTCGACGGCGTCTCGGTGGGCTTGGCGATTTGCTACGACCTGCGCTTTCCCGAACTCTTCCGCATCCTCGCCTTGCGCGGCGCCGACATCATCGTCTTGCCGGCCGCGTTCACGATGACGACCGGGAAGGACCATTGGGAGGTGCTGATTCGCGCGCGCGCGATCGAAGACGGCGTCTACATGATCGCGCCGGGTCAGGTCGGCCAGTTTCCGCCGAACAGTTGGAACTACGGACGCTCGCTCATTGTCGATCCCTGGGGCATCGTCCTCGCGACAGCGCCGGATGAAGAAACGGTCATTGTCAGCGATCTCGATCTGGCTCTGGTGCGGAAAGCGCGCCGTCAGGTGCCCTCGCTGGCGAACCGGCGTCCCGACGCGTACGCCTGGCCGGACGCCGAACGGGCAATGGCGCTGCGGCGCTGAGGCACGCCGGCCAGCGCGTGATGGGACGCGGCGCGGCACTGGGATGCTCGCTGGCGATCGCGGCGGTCGTCGGCGGCGCCGGCTGCGAACCGACGGCCGCGCCCCAACCGACCGCGCCGCCCGTGCCCCAATTGGTGATCGTGACGGTGACGCCGGGCGTGCCGCCGACACCGACGATCGCGGTCGCCCATCGCTACGTGGTCCAGGACGGGGACCCCTTGTCCGGCATCGCCGACCTTTTCGGCGACACGGAATACGCGATCGTGCGGGCTAACAAACTCCACGACCGGAACCAGTTGATGGCGGGGCAGGAACTCCTCATCCCGCCGCCCG
>JAICJJ010000259.1 GCA_025928535.1 Thermomicrobiales bacterium | reverse complement strand
GTCAGGCCGTCGCGCGTCCAGACCGCCGCCAGCGCGCCCGGCACGCGCAGCCGCGCGTTGGCCTCGGCCGCGTCGAGCAGCGGAACCCGATCGGCCAGCCCGATCGCCGCGTATTCGGCCGCCATGCCCCGCACCTTGGGCAACTGATATGGCGCGCGGGCGAATTCGACCGCTCCCGATCGCACCTGGTCGGCGTCGATGCCTTCCTCGCGGCACGTCTGCTCGACATCGTCGACCGCGCCGATCATCGCCAACGCGACGTCACGGGCGGCCGTCGCGCCGTGGCGGCGCGTCATCTCGGCCGGGCCGACCGCGAAGCCGGCGTAGCACCAGCCGCCATTGCGCCCGGACGCGCCGAAGCCGGCGATTTCCGCTTCGACAACGGCGACCTGAAGACCGGGCTCGCGTTTCAGCAGGTGATAGGCGGTCCAGAGCCCGCTGAAGCCGGCGCCGAGAATGGCGACATCGACCTCGGTCGAGCCGTCGAGCGGCGCGCGCGGCGTCAGGTCATCGCCGCTCGATTCCAGCCAGTAACTGTATTTCCGATAGTCTTTCACGGAGTCGTTCGCTCCTCTCCGCACGCTGCGTACAATGCGACGCTTTCCATGCCCGCGCCGCCCGGCGTCCGCTCCGTGGCAGACTCGACGAGCGCCCGTCACGGGCTTGCGCTTTCAGCCGAAAGGGGTCGCGCCCGGATGCCGGCCAATCTCTTTTCGCTTGCCTTGATCGCCTTGAGCATGATCGTCACGGTCGCCGTCTTGCTGATCGTCCGGCGCTGGCTGCCGGCGCGCATCGCCGACGACTTCGCGGCGATCGGACCGTCGGCCGCCACGTTCGGCGTCCTCTACAGCGTCATTCTCGCCTCAACCGTGGTCGCGAGTTGGAGTCGCTATGAAGGCGCCAATGAACTCGTGCTCGACGAAGAAAACGCGCTCTTCAATCTCGTCCGCCTCGCCGACGCGTTTCCGACCGCCGATCGTGCGCTCATCCGCCAACGAGTCGCCGCCTATGGCCACGCGGTGGTCGACACGGAATGGCCGGCGATGGAACGCGGCGCCGCGCCGAGTCCGCAAGCCGCCGACGCCATCGTCGATCTTTACAACGCCTACGCCTTCGTCCGCGATCCGGCGGTTCGGGCCGATCCGGCATTCGCCGCCTCGCTCGACGCGCTCAATCAACTCGACAACGCGCGCGGCGGCCGGTTGCTGCAAAGCACGCGCTCGCTTCCGGGCGGCTTGTGGGTGGCGCTGATCGCGGGCGGCGTGATCACGCTCTTTTTCACCTTTCTGCTCGGCACGGAAAGCGCAATCAGCCACGCTTCGATCGCCGCCGTTCTCGCCGGCTTCACGACGCTGTTGCTGATTCTCATTCACGACCTCGACACGCCGTTTCAGCAGCCATTGCAAATCTCGCCGGCAGCGCTGGTGCGCGGCCTGGAGCGCCTCGAACTTGGCGGGACCGCCGTGCTGCCGGTCGCCTCCCCAACGCCGTGAGCGAGATCGCTGCGTGCTCCAGCGGGCTGGCGACCGGGACCGGCAGCCGCCACAATGACAGCGCAATCGAAGCGCCGGCCGAGGAGCGCATGATGCAAACGACGTTGAGCGACGTGGCGACGAATCCTTGGGGCAGCCGAGCCGCCTCCACCGCGCCCGAGATGCTGACGCGCGACTTCCTCGCCTGGGTCGCTCGCGAGCCACGCTCGTACGCCGACGCGATGGAGGCATGGCGCAGCAGTTGCCCACGCTTCACGATCTGGGAAGACGCGATCGCCAACGACTTGATCCGGTTCGTCCGCGCCGGGACCGCGACCTTCGACCAGACCGGGATCGAACTCACGCCGCGCGGTCGGGCGCTGCTCGATCGCGGTTGATCGGCCGATCACCCGCGTGAGGCGCGCCCGCCTATCGTCATCCCGAGCGAAGTCGAGGGATCTCGTCGTTCGTCGCCCCAACGAACGAGATGCTTCGACAGGCTCAGCATGACCCGGGCGCCGACGGCGTTGGCCATCTTGCCGCACAACGCCGACGCGCGCCCAAGCGAATGAGGCGAGCGGCATCAGGCCCGGCTCATCTGATAGAAATAATACGTGCCGACGTTGATCGGGTTGATGACGATGCCCTGGATGTCTTTTTTCGCCATCAACGTCGTCTGGATCTGCGCGTAGTAGATGGCCGGCGGGTCGTCGTGCGAGAGGATTTGCTGCAGTTCCGCCATCACCTTGTTGTAGGTCGCTTCGTCGGGCGCGTCCTTGCACTGCTTCAACAACGCATCGACTTTCGGGTTCGAGTAGTAGCCGGCATTGCCGCCGCCATTCGCGCCCGTCGCGTCGGACGCGGTCAGATCGTGCAGATGAGACCAACCGTCGTTGTAGCTCGGCCACCAGGCCCACCACATGGTGTTCGGCCGCTGGTCGGCGGGCGCGTCGCCGTAGAGCATGCCGACGTAACTCGACGTTTCCATCTGGGTGATGTTCAGGGTCATCCCGATTTTGGCGTGATTCGCCTGGAACAGTTGCGCCAGCGTGATGTCGTTCTGGTCGCCCGGCTCGACCGCCATCGTGATTTCCGTGCCCGGCTCGACGCCCGCCTTGGCGAAGAGTTCCTTGGCCTTGTCGAGATCGGTCGGGTAGGTGAAGGTCTTCGGGTCGAAGCCGCGGAGGACTTCCGCCACCGGCCCGATCGCCCGTTTGCCATACCCCTTGTAGACGCCCGTGATGCCCTCGTCGAAGGGAAAGGCGTAGTTCATCGCCTGCCGCGCTTCCGGCGTCTTCAGCGGGCCGGCGACCGTCAGGTAGAGATAGTCGATGCGCGAGGTGTAGGCGGCGTGCAGCGTCAGATCCGGGTTTTGCTTCAGCGCGTCGAGGTCGTTGTAGGTCAGCGAATCGACCAGATCGACCTGACCTTGCTCCAGCAGTTGGTGCCGGGTGCCGTTTTCCGGCACCACCCGGATCACGACCCGCTCGAAATGATTGCCGTCCCAGCCGCCCCAGTAGTCGGGGTTCTTTTCGAGCGTCAATTGCTCTGAAGGGTCGAACGACGCCAGTTTGTACGGCCCGGAGCCCGTGCCGTCGGCGTTGGTTTGCGCCCAGGCGTGGCCCCAGTCGCCGTTGTCTTCGTGCGCTTTCATCACCTTCGCGTTGACGATGTAGACGCCATACGTGCCGGCGATCGCCGCCTCGAAGAGCGGCTGCGGCTTGCCAAGGTTGAAAACGACCGTCTTCGCGTCGGGGGCGCTGATCTGCTTCGCCGGATCGGAAACGAAGCGCGTCCAACTTTCGCCCTGGCCGAGCGCCATCTTGCTCAAACGCTCGAACGACGCCAGCACCGCTTGCGCGTCGCACGGCGTGCCGTCCGTGAACTTGACGCCGTCGCGCAGGTGGAACGTCCAGACGCTCTTGTCGGCGTTCGACTCCCACTTTTCGGCGAGCATCGGCACGTATTCGTCAGTCGAGCCTCCCTTGAGCGCGATCAACGTGTCGTAGATGCCGAGCAACGCCAGGATCGACCGATAGTCGTTCGACGTTTGCGGGTCGAGGTCGGACGGCGAGCCGTCGGCGGCGAATGTCAGCGTCGTGGCATCGGTTTGCCAACGACTCGTCAGCCGCGCCGCCTCGTCATTGCTCGCGGCCGCTCGCGCCAACTCGGGGCCAAGCAACGCGCCGCCGCCGAGCGCGGCGAGGCCGCCCAGCACGCTTCTCCGGGAAACCAGACGCGACTCCGCCGCGGCGTCGCCCGCCGCCGCATCGCGCCGCTGTCGATCTGCGCCCATCTTGATTGCCTCCGTCCGCTTCGACGATTCGCAAGGGGTCAATCGCGCTCGCAATCATCGCGCAGCCGCGCCTGCATGTCACACCTGCGACGGCCGATTCGGCGAGTTAGGGTAGACTTGCATGTTTGCAGCATGGGTTGGCCCGCTTGGGAGGAGTCTGGATGGCCTCGGTTGCTTCATTCGATATCGTTTCCGATTTCGATCAGCAGGAACTCAAAAACGCGCTCGACCAGGTCGAGCGGGAATTGCACACGCGCTACGATCTCAAGGACACGAAGACGACGATCGAATCCGGCGCTGACAAATTGACGATCACGACCAATTCGGAATTCACCCTCCAGCAGGTGCGCGATCTGCTCGAGTCGAAACTGATCCGCCGCAATCTCTCGCTCAAGATTCTCGATTACGGCAAGGAAGAACCGGCCTCCGGCAGCCGCGTCCGACAGGTCGTCACGTTGCGGCGCGGCATCCCGGACGAATTGCAAAAGCAGATCACCAAGCGCATCCGGGACGATTTCAAGAAGGTGACGCCGCAGATTCAGGGCAACGCGATCCGCGTCCAGGCGAAAAGCAAGGACGATCTGCAAGCCGTCATCCAGGCGCTGAAAGCGGCCGACTATCCCGTCGCACTGCAATTCGAAAACTACCGTTGAGGTTGCCCCTGTGACCGATGCTCTCGCCCCGAAATCCACCGACGCTTTTCACATCGTCACCCTCGGTTGCTCCAAGAACCGCGTCGATTCCGACGGCATGGGGCATCTGCTCCGCCAGCGGGGGATGGCGCAAGCGACCCGTCCGGACGACGCGCGCGTCGTCATCGTCAACACCTGCGGCTTCCTCGGCGCGGCTCGCGCCGAATCGGTCGGGGCGATCGAAGCGCTCCTGGCGGAGCGGCGCGACGGCCAAGTCGTCATCGCCGCCGGCTGCATGCCGGCCCTCGGCGACTACCGCAACGACATCCCGGCCGGCGTCGACCGCGTGCTGACAACCCGCGAGTGGTACAAGATCGGCGATGTCGTCGGCGAATTGCTCGGAGAAGCCCCGGCGGTCGAAACCGCCGGCTGCGAAGGGATGCTGACTTCGTTCACCCGCGCCGACGCTGGCCCCTCCGCCTACGTCAAGGTCGCGGACGGCTGCGACCACGCCTGCGCCTTTTGCACAATCCCGAGCATCAAGGGACGGCAGACCAGCAAGCGGCCGCTGCATGTCTTGCAGGAAATCGTCGATCTGGTCGCCGGCGGGACGAAAGAAATCGTCCTCGTCGCCCAGGACACGATCCGCTACGGCGCGGATCTCGGGATGAAGCACGGCTTGCCGCAACTGCTCGAAATGATCGTCGAGCAGATTCCCGACCTCCCCT
>JAICJJ010000619.1 GCA_025928535.1 Thermomicrobiales bacterium | reverse complement strand
GTGGGTGCACTATGAATGAGTCGCCGGCCATCGCGACCGAACGGCAGCCGGCGGTCTCCGTCGCCGAGGTCGAGGCGCGGCGCGGCCCGCGGCAATGGCCGCTGCATCTGCTCGTCGCTGGCGGCGCGCTGTTGATGGTTTTCCCGTTTCTCTGGATGGTGCTGACCGCGTTCAAAAACATGCAGCAGACGCTGGCCGTGCCGCCGACGTTTTGGCCGAACCCGTGGGTCTGGACCAACATTCCGGAATCGCTGACCGCGCTGCCGTTCGGCCGGGCCTATTTCAACAGCGCCTACATCGTCGTCGTCGTCGTCGCGCTGACGCTGCTGACGGCCTCGATGGCCGCCTACGCCTTCGCCCGGATCGATTTTCCATTCAGCCGGCCGCTGTTCATCCTCTTTCTGGCGACGATGATGGTGCCGCGGCAGGTGACGATCATCCCGCTGTACATCATCATGGCCCGGATCGGCTGGATCGACAGCCATCTCTCGATCATCGTGCCGCCGGTGTTGTTGAACGCGTTCGCCATCTTTTTGTTGCGGCAGTTCATTCTGGCGATCCCGATTGACCTCGAAGAAGCGGCGATCCTCGACGGCGCGAACCGCTGGACGATCTACCGGACGATCATCTTGCCGCTGCTGCGGCCAGGGCTGGCCGCGCTGGCGATCTTGACCTTTCTCGACACCTGGAACAATTTTTTCACCCCCCTCATCTTTCTCAACACGCCGGAAAAGTTCACCGTGCCGCTGCTGCTCAACCAATTCCGCAGCCAATTCCAGATCGACTATGCCCATTTGATGGCGGGATCGGCGATCGCGATCGTGCCGGTGCTGATCGTCTATCTCATCGGCCAGCGCTCGATCATCGAAAGCGTCGCCACGTCCGGGCTCTCCGGCAAGTGAAGGGCGACGTCAGCGATCTGCTGCGGGATCGGATCGACCTGCGCCGCGTGCCCTTTACCGATGCCGAATCGCGCCTGCTCCTCTTCCGCGACAGCGACGCCTTCCGGATCGCGCTCGCCGAATACGAGACATCGCCGGGCAAGACGACGGCGGTCAGCGATCTCCGCCTGACCGACGCCGACGGCGCGCCGCTCGCGCCGGACGTCGCGACCTATCCCGACCGCCTCGACTGCACGACCCGGATCGGCCGGTTCCAGATCTGCTTCGCCGATCCGGAAACGTTGGTCGTCGCGCCGCCGCCCGTCGCCTGCGGCGTCTCCTTCACGGCGTCCGTGTCGCCGCCAGCCGGCGACACGGCGCAGCGCATGGTTGCCTGGCGGACGACGGACAGCGTGGAGTCCGACGCCGTCGGGAGCGTCGACGGCACGGTTCACGTTCGATGCCGCTTCGCGCCGGCCGCAGACGCGTTGCTCGCAATCCGCGTCGGCCCGTCTGATTGGCCGAACGCGCCCGCGCCACCTGCGTCGATCGTGCTGGCCGCGGCGCAAGAGCGCTGGCGCGCGTGGTTCGCCGCCGCGCCGGAGGTGGCCGAGCCGTATCGGGCGCAGGCCGCCTGGGCGTGGTGGGTCCTGCGGGCGAATCAAATCCGGCCGCGCTTCGATCCGCGCCGGGTCGGCGTCGCGCCGTCGAAAATCGGCTACGTCGCGGTCTGGAACTGGGATTCCTGCTTTCACGCTCTGGCGCTGCGCCACGTCGATCCCGAGTTGGCGCGCGATCAGATGCGCCTCCTGCTCGCCCAT
>JAICJJ010000179.1 GCA_025928535.1 Thermomicrobiales bacterium | reverse complement strand
GCGAAACTTCCAAAGGCGGCCGCCGTGTCCGCCTCCACCCGATCGGCGCCGTCGTATCGGCTTGACGATCCGGTCACGAAATTGCCGAAAGTCGGCACGAGCGTGGCGAAAAAATTGGCGAATCTCGGCGTGGCGACGATCGGCGATCTGGTCGAATTGAAGCCGCGTCGCCATATCGATTATTCCCGGACGTTCCAGATCGGGCGCATTTTCGACGTCCAGCCGGGCGACGAGGTCACCGTGCGGGGCGAAGTGATCGACATCCAGGAGATTCAGGGGCGGGGCAAGCCGCGGACCGAAGCGCGCGTCGCCGACCGTAGCGGCTCGATCCGCGTCACCTGGTTCACGCCCTATGTCGCCCGGCAACTGTTCCCCGGCGACCAGATCGCCCTGCACGGCGCGCCCGATTTCGGCTACGGCCGGATCAGTTTCACCAGCCCTGAATGGGAAAAGGTCGCCGACGGCGGCGCCATCGCCCAAGGCAAGATCGCGCCGGTCTATCCGTTGACCGAGGGGATCAGCCAGAAATTTCTGCGCGGCCTGACGCGGCTGGCCGTCGAAGGCGCGCTGGACCAGATCGACGAGTGGTTGCCGGATGCGGTCCGGACCGGTCTCGGCGCGGGCGAAGACGGACCACTTCCGGCGCTGCGGGACGCGCTGGCGCACGTCCATTTTCCCGACAAGGCGGGCGATCTCGAGCAGGCGCAGCGCCGGCTGGCGTTCGACGATCTCTTCTTGCTGCAGATCGGACTGGTCCGGATGAAGCGGCGGCGGCAAGCGTTCGGCGGCGTGCCGATGCCGGCCGACCCCGCCTTGCTGCGCCGTTTTCGCGCGGCGTTGCCGTTTCGGCTGACTGCGGCGCAAGATTCGGCGCTGGACGAGATTTTGGCCGACATGGCGGGCGCGCGGCCGATGTCGCGGTTGCTGCAAGGGGATGTCGGCTCGGGCAAGACGGTCGTCGCGGCGGCGGCGATGCTCGTCGCCCACGCCAACGGCCGCCAGTCCGCGATGATGGCGCCGACCGAAATTCTGGCCGAGCAGCATTTCCACAACCTGCGCGGCCTCTTTCACGCGCTGCCGGACGCCGACCGCCCGAGCGTGGCGCTCCTGACCGGCAGCACGCGGGCGGCTGAGCGGCGGGCGACGCTGGCCGCGGTCGAAGCGGGGGAAATCGACATCCTGGTCGGCACCCACGCGCTGATTCAGGACTCGGTCGCCTTCGCCGCGCTCGGCTTGTCGGTAGTCGACGAGCAGCATCGCTTCGGCGTGCGGCAACGTTCGACCCTGCCCGACAAGGCGACGGGCGCCTTGCCGCATCAACTGGCGATGACGGCGACGCCGATTCCGCGAACCCTGAACATGGTGCTGAACGGCGATCTCGACGTCTCGATCATCGATGAACGACCGCCCGGCCGCCTGCCGATCGAAACGCGGCGGTTCGTCGGCGACCAGCGGCGCGAAGCGTACGCGCTCGTCCGCGAGCAGGTGGGCGAGGGGCGGCAGGTCTTCGTCATCTGCCCGCTGGTCGAAGCGTCGGAAGCGATCGAAGCGAAAGCGGCGGTCGACGAAGCGGCGCGGCTGCAACGTGACGTTTTTCCCGACCTCGACATCGCAACGCTGCATGGTCGGATGAGCGGGCGGGAGAAAGACCGGGTGATGACGGCGTTTCGCGATCGGGAGCACGACATTCTGGTGTCGACCTCGGTGATCGAAGTCGGCGTCGACGTCCCGAACGCGACGGTGATGATGATCGAAGGGGCCGACCGCTTCGGTCTGGCGCAACTCCATCAATTTCGCGGTCGGGTCGGCCGGGGCGCGGCGCAAAGTTGGTGCCTGCTGCTGGCGGACGACGCGACGCCGGAAGGCGAAGCGCGGCTGGAGATGATGGTCGCGACCGACGACGGCTTCGCCCTGGCCGAAAAAGACCTCGAGTTGCGCGGCCCCGGCGATTTCATCGGCACCCGGCAAAGCGGCTTGCCGGAGATGAGCTGGATCGACGGCTCGTTCGACCCGCGCGTCCTCGATCGCGCCCGCCGCGCCGCCGAAGCAATCCTCAATCGCGACCCGGAACTGGCGCTGCCGGAGCATCGGGCGCTGGCGACGCGGGTCGTCGCGTTTTGGGAGAGGGCGTCGCCAGATATTCCGATGTTTTAATTCTCGACCGCGAAGAGGGCAATTGTTCTGGTTAGTAAGTCTTTTGTCAGAGCCAATCTTCTACCCACACTGGTCCGATCCTTGCCTCGATGAATTCTTTCAAGCGCTGATTTTCCGCCAGGTTCAGCCACGACCTGACGGCGCGCTCACCGCTCCACTGCATGTCTACAATGGTCCTCCAAGCTGTCCACCAAGCGCTGCCTGCAGAAACGGTGCATTCATCCCGAAACACGGGATCGTCTTCATTTTGGTCAACCAATTTTACGAAGAACACGAATTCGCCGTCATAGGGTGCATTTCCCGTGACAAGAACTTGCTGATCCGATTGCTCTGCGCCAAATCCAGCATCGCTGGGGCGGGCGTCAATTACGAAGTCAATGCGCCTGACCGAGCCATCGCTTCTTGAAAACTTCACACCAAATGACGCCCCCTCCGTAGGATGATTTCGCAGCAACTCTGTGCATCCAACCGTGTAGAAATAGTCATCATCCATTTGGACATCGTCGAGGATAGGCATGGCAACCGTCCTTCTTGAGCCGCATGGCTGGATTCAGCTGTCAGTAGTGCCGACGCAACTATGCTCCTATGCAGTGCGGAATGCTTCGGGAGTCGGGTAGTTCATTGGCGTCGTCTCTCGATCGCCCGCTGAACGAGATCTTGAACGCGCCGGCTTCGAACGCTCGCGGCCATCTCCAGACGCTTGCGGGTCGTCAGGCCGCGTTGGAGCGCTTGATCGATCGCGAGTTCAATCTGCTCCGGACCGGAGCCCGCCTCGGCGGCGTCCGCAATTGTGCGCGCAACCGACGTGAGACGGATGCCTTCGCGATAAGTGAGGTCTTGCGGGGTGAGCGGCCGGGACGTGGTGTGAATCTGTACGCTGCGCAGATCGGGCAGATGCCGCGTCGAGCGGGGCACGGTGAGATGCACGGCATTCGGAATGATGTCGCTCAAATCGAGCAGGTCGAGCGCGCTTTCGTGCGACACGACCGCCTTTTCTTTGCCGACGGCGAGCCACGCGGCGACAACCTCTTCCCACGCTGAACTCGGGTAATCGCGCAGGCGGTAGACGCCCCGATACGTACGACTGAACCTGCCTTGACGCGTGTGATACGACAAGAGCTCGAACCCGAACCCGCAGGACCGCGCCTGTCGGGCGGTGAAGTAGCCGTGCTGTTCCGACGCGACCGCGAAGAGAAAGTCATGGTCGGGAGCGTTCTTGAACGTGTCACCCATACCTGAAAGAATACTTCAGGAATGGGTGACGCGATGGCCCGTTCTATCGTTTGCTGGCGGCATAGCGACCCATCCTCCAAGCTACGCCTGCCGACCGGCATGGAAGCGTCCGTGTCTGCGCTAGTCCCCGCCCCGCGCCCCCAACGGCTCGGTCCCGGTTCCGCCGACCGGCGCCGGCTGGGCGGGGGCCAGTTCGCCCTGGACGACCGGCTTGCCGCGAAGCAGCGAGACGATCGCGGCGGCGGCGCAGCAGAGAGCGGAGACGCCGAAGGCGATCGCGATGCCGCTGGCGAACGGACCGGCGAGGAGGGTGGGGAAAAATTCCTTGCCCAGCACCAGCGTCCGCGTCGCCTCCGGCAGAGCGGCCACGGTGGCCGGCGGCAGCAGCGTGCCCATCGGGTTGTAGCCGAGGAAGGCGGCGAAGAGCGCGCCCGTCGGCGGCAGGTCCGCGACTTGCAGCGCGACGTCGGCCGGGATGGCGGCGGCGGTCAGGCCGTGTTCCAGCGCCTGCGGCAAGCGCGACGCCAACCCGATCGTGACGAGCGTGAAGATGACGGTGATGCTGAGGGTGTTGGCGACGTTCATCGTCGTCGCGTTCATGCCGGACGCGACGCCGCGGTCTTGCGGCGGTACGGCGTTCATCAAGGCGGTCGTGTTCGGCGCGCTGAACATGCCGAGGCCCGCGCCGGCGATGAAGATCAGCAGGGCGAAGGGCAGGTAGGGAAAATCGACCGGCAGGCGAAGCAAGCCGACGAACGCGGCCGCGCCGATCGCCGCGCCGGCCGTGGCCAGGCCGCGCGCGCCGAGCCGGTCGGAGAGATAGCCGCTGATCGGGCCGAGGACGAGAAAGCCCGCCGTCAGCGGGAGCATGTAGATCGCGGCCCAGAGCGGTGTTTCCTCGAAACTGTAGCCGTGGAGCGGCAGCCAGATCCCTTGCAGCCAGACGATCAAAATGAATTGCAAGCCGCCGCGCGAGAGCGAGAGGAGAAAGTTGGCGAGATTGCCCATCGAAAACTGGCGGATGCCGAAAAGCTCGAGCCGGAAGAGCGGGTCGGAGACGCGGGTTTCGACGATGAGAAAGGCCGCCAGCAACGCCAGCCCGCCGATGATGCCGCCGTCGACCCAGGGATTGCGCCAACCCATCGAATCGTGGCCGTATGGCTCCAGACCGTAGGTCAACGCCACCATCAGCAGCACCAGCCCGCCGGCGAACAAGACGTTGCCGAGCACGTCGATCCGCTGACCGGTCCGCCGCTGCGAGGTTTCGTGCAGCATCAGATAGGCCCAGATCGTGCCGATGATGCCGAACGGAATGCTGACGAGAAAGATGCCGCGCCAGTCCACCTCGGCCAGAATGCCGCCGAGAATCAGGCCGACGAACGAGCCGCCGATGGCTGCCACCTGGTTGATGCCCATCGCCATGCCTCGCTCGTTGGCGGGAAAGGCGTCGATCAGGATCGCCGTCGAATTGGCGAAGAGAAACGCCGCGCCGACGCCTTGCACGAGGCGGAAGACGATCAATTGCAGCGCGGCCGGATCGCCGCTGCCCTGAATGAAGAAAAGTGCGATCGAGCCGATGGTGAAGATGGCGAACCCGGCGTTGTAGAGTCGGACCCGGCCGAACATGTCGGAGATGCGGCCGCAGGTGACGAGCAGCGTCGCGGTGACGACCAGATAGCCCATCAGCGACCAGAGGAGATAGGGCGTTTCGCTCGGCGCGAGCGGATTGATGCCGATGCCGCGGAAGATCGCCGGCAGCGCGATCAGGATAATGCTGGTGTTGAGCGCCGCCATCAGCACGCCGAGCGTGGTGTTCGACAACGCGATCCATTTGTAGTCGATGTGCGCCAGGCGGCGTGTGGTCGGTTCGGGCGTGTTCTCGATCATCCGCTTCCCTCGAAACCGTCGAAATCCTATCGTTCCGCGCCGACGGTCGCCGCCTCGCCGGTGGCGTTCGCCGGAATCGATTCGCCGATGATCTGTTCGACGACGTCGGCGAAGGCCCGCTGCTGCGCCGGTGAAAGCGCCGCGATGCGCTGGCCCAGTTCGCTTTCTTCGTAGAGCGCCCGGTCTTCGAGCGCCTGCCGGCCCCGCGGCGTCAAGCCGATCGAGACGACGCGGCGGTCGTCGCTGCTCGCTTCGCGCGCCACGAGACCGCGGGTTTCGAGCCGATCGACCAGGCCGGTCGCCGTGGAACGCGAGATGCCGAGGGCGTCGGCGAAGCGGCTGATCGGCACGCGGCCGAGATCGCGCAACACGCGCAACGACCGCAGATCGGCAAGGGCGATGCCATGCCGCCGCAGCAATGCGAGTTGGACCGGCTCGGCGAAAATGACCGCGCGCAAATAGGCGCGGAGGGCGCGAAGGGCGTCGGGCGTCAGCATGTCTGAGCGGCTCCTCGAATCAATGATTTGCCGGCGCGAATAATACGACATCTCGTACTATACGACCAGCCGGCGACGGCTCGCGGGTGCGCGTCAAATTGTTGCCGGCAGCGCCAGCACACATCCGTCATGCTGAGCGAAGTCGAAGCATCTCGTTCGCGCTCCACGAATGACGAGATCCTTCGACTTCGCTCAGGATGACGATGGGGCAGCGTGCCGCGCACAACGTTGACGGACACTCGCTACCCGCATCGCCGTCGCGCGGCGCGCTCTGGACGAAAGGAACAATGCGTGACCCGTCCGCTTTCCCTGCTCGATTTGACGCCGATCGCCTCCGGCTCGTCGCCGGAGCAAGCCCTGCGCGATTCGGCCGAACTGGCGACGCTGGCCGACCGCCTCGGCTACCACCGGCTCTGGTACGCCGAGCACCACAACACGGCGGGACTCGCCAGCGCCGCGCCCGAGGTGATGATC
>JAICJJ010000127.1 GCA_025928535.1 Thermomicrobiales bacterium | reverse complement strand
TGCCGGCGTGGAGCGCTTCGAGCGCCGTCGCGACGTAGGACCAGAAGCGAACCGGGTCGTTGTCGTCGGCGTCGAGCGAGACCCAGGCGAGCGGTACGGCGGCGCCGGTGGACGTCGCCCGCCAGGCGCTGCGCGCGGTGGTCTTGCCACCGCCGGCCGGCGCCGCGAGGAGGGTCAGCCGGTGCCGGACCACCCGATCCAGGGCGGCGTCGATGCGCGGGCGCGCGACGACGTCCGGGGGCGGCGGCGGGATGAACAGTTTGGTCGCGAGGAGGGCGTCCATCGGCGATCGACCGGACCCGGCGACGAGCGGCGCTTCCAGTCTCGCGCCCACCCGATGATGATACGCCAATGAACCGTTGCCGCCGCTCCGCGGTCCTTGGTCGAGTCTTCCGAAACCGCGCGGATCGTGCGCCGCGCGGGGCCGAGTCGAGCCTGCGTGAATGGGCTAGGAAAAGGCGATGCCCAATTTGATCGACCGTTCCGGGTGTTCGTCGATTTCGCGGTACGCCTCGGCGCTCTCGGCGAACGGCACGATCGGCGTGACGATCCCCTCGGTGCGAACCTCGCCGCGCTCCAGCCAGCGCAGCGACGTTTCGACCAGCCGCTGCAAATCCCAGACCGGCGCGTCGCGCATCGGCAGCGATTCGGCGCGGACCGAGATCATGTTCAGCCGGTTGACGTGGAATTCGTCGCCGAGATAGAGCCCCGCTGCATCGCGGCCATAAAACGAAATGACGCAGATCGTGCCGCCGTAGCAGGCCGCGCGGATCGCCTGATGCAGCGCCAGCACGCTCCCCGACGTTTCGACCGCGACATCGACGCCGAGATTGCCGGTTTGGGTCGGCCGCTCCCGATACCCGCCGACGACCCGGGTTTCCGGCCGGGGGCGGGCGCGGTCGGGCGCCGGGCCGGTCAGGCGCCGGATCGCCATCCCGACATCGCCGTCGTTGGCGGCGTCGAGCGCGACATCGGCGCCGAACCGCCGCGCCAGTTCCCGCCGGTTGGCGAGCGGATCGACGGCGACGACCCAATCGGCGCCGGCCCGTTTCGCGAGTTGGACTGCGATCAGGCCGATCGCGCCGAGGCCGAAGACGGCGACCCGGTCGCCGAGTTTGATGCCGCCGTCGCGCATCGCCATCGCCATCACGACCGGATCGAGGCAAACCGCCGCTTCGGGCGACAATTCCGGCGGCAGCGGATCGGCCTCGGTTTCATCGACCGTCTGCGTTTCCCGGATCGGAAAGTGGCCGAAGACGCGGTCGCCGATCCGAAAGCGAGACACATCCGGTCCGATTTCGGAGACGACGCCGACCGCCATGTTGCCAAGGAGCCGGGGGAACCGGTTCTCCGCCCGCTCGGGCGACGCCGGAACGACAGCTCCCCAAACGTAACTGTAGGGGCGGTTGGCGACCGGGTCGTTGCGGTAGGCGACCAGTTCCGTGCCGTGCTTCGGCGAGGCGAATTCGGTGCGAATCCGGATCTGGCGCGCGCCGAGCGGCGGGTCCTGATAATCGCGGATGACGGGCGTGCGCGGAGCGGCGGCGATCAATTCGCGCGGCACGGCGACCTCGATTCTTTCCCCATCGAAGATGCGACGGTCCCCTGTGGACCCGGCGCATTGTAGACGGTCGTTCTCTCGCCGCTCGCCCGCTGGCCCAGGGGATGGCCCGAGCCGTATCATCGACCATAAGATCGCGTTCGCCGCCGGCCCGGGCCTCGACGCGAAGCCTGTGATTTGCCCGGGATGACGAGGACCAGGTGGGCCGTTCGCCAACCGTCGCCACAATCGACCTGCGGGACGGCGATCAGCGCCCGCTCGAACTTGGCGAATCGATCGGCCAGGGGGGCGAAGCGCGCGTTTCCGCCGTAGTCGGCCGGCCCGGCCTGGCCGCCAAGGTCTACTCCGGTTCGCCGCCGCCCGGGGCCGACGCCAAATTGCGCTGGATGACCGCCCATCCGCTGGCTGAGGCGAGCGGCGCCGACGGCCATGTGTCGGTCGCCTGGCCGTTTGACGTCGTCGTCGACGGCCGGGGGGCGGTGCGCGGCTTTTTGATGGCGCGTATCGCCGGCGCCAAGCCGGCGATCGAGGTTTTCAACCCGAAGCGGCGGCAAGCGGCGTTTCCCGGCTTCGACCGGCGCCATCTGCATCGGACGGCGCGCAACCTCGCCTCGGCGGTTGCGGCGATCCACCGCGCCGGCCATGTGGTCGGCGATCTGAATGAAAGCAACATCCTCGTCACCCCGCGGACGCTGGTGACGGTGATCGACGCCGATTCGTTCCAGATTCGGGCGCGGATCGACGGCCGGGAAGTGATCTGGCCCTGCCCGGTCGGCAAGCCGGAATACACCGCGCCGGAACTGCAGGGCAAAGGGCTGGCCGATACGCGGCGCACCCCGGAACAGGATCGCTTCGCCCTCGGTGTGTTGCTCTATCAACTGCTGATGGAAGGCAACCATCCGTTTCGGGCGCTCTGGACCGGTTCGGGCGAGCCGCCGCCGCTCGAAACGTCGATCCGGCAGGGCGCGTTTCCCTACGGCTCCGGCCATCAACTCGTCGCGCCGCCGCCCGGCACGCCCGGCATCGAAACGTTGCGTCCGGCGCTGGCGGTCCTCTTCCGGCGCTGCTTCGTCGACGGCCACCGCGATCCCTCGGCGCGGCCGACCGCCGAAGAATGGAACCGCGCCATCGCCGAAGCCGAACGGACGCTGCGCGCGTGCGGCCGGGGGCATCATTATGACGGCCGGCTCGAAACGTGCCCCTATTGCGCCTTGCGCTCGGCGGTGGTCAAGGTCGAGACGCCGCCGGTCGTCCGGCGCGAACGGCCGTGGTCCGAACCGTTCGGCCGGCCGACGTCATCGGCGCCGTCGATCCCGACGTGGCGGCCGCCAGTTCAGCCGCAACGCGGCGGCAACGCGTTTCGGGTCTTTCTGGCGATCGTCGTCTTTTCGATGCTGGCGCGGGCGATGTTGCAATCGGGCATCGACAACAGCCGCTTCGCCGGTCCCTCGGCTGGAACCGGGCAACTGCCGGCGGCGCCACGGCGGGACCGCCGGCCGCCCGACGCCAACACCGCGCCGCTCCCGGCCGGCACGTTGCTGGACGAATCGTTCGGCGGGGCCGCCCAGCCGCTCGATGGCGTGCGGCCCGGATTGAGCGGCACGATCGGGGGCGGGGCGCTGACGTTGCGCTCGACCGATCCGAGCGCCGTTCGCTGGCTCTGGATCGCGCCCGACACGCTCCAGCCGAACGGCGATTACGCCGTCACGGCCCAGATCGCGTCCGCGGCCGGTTCGGGCTGGGTCGATCTGATTCTTGACGCGCCGAGCGGCGAGCAATTGCACCTGCTCGGCGGCATCGACGGGCGGCCGTGGGAAATCGCCAGCGCGACCGGCAAGGCGCCGGTGCAGACGCTGGCGACGCTGCGCGCGCCGCCGGGAAGCGGATTGCCCGGCACGATCGAGATTCGGGTGGTCAACGGCGCGGCCCACTTTTTCCTCGATGGGCAGGAGATCGCCTATCCCGCCGGGGCCTTGCCGACGACCTTCGGCCGCGATTTCCGGGTCGGCCTCGGCGTGGACTACGACCAGAGCGGCGTCGCCAATTTCGCCGAAGCATCGTTCGGCGAGGTGTCGGTGCGGGAGATCGGGTGATCGCGCGGCCCGTTCAGCGCCAGCGTATTTTCGGCGGCGCCGGCGGCGCGGGATTGGGCTGATCGAAATCGGCGAAGCAGCGCCCGCCGAGGTAGTCCGGAAAGGTGTGGACGCCGGTGATCTGCAGATAACAACGGTCGGGAAATTTCGGCCATCGGCGGGCCAGACCGATGCGGAGAAAGACGTCGCTCGCGCGCAGCATCGCTAGCATCCGGGTCGATGCGGCGCGATGGTCGCCGGACGACTGGCGCCGCAAGGCGTCGAAAGCGCGGCGGAATGCCAGATCGACGACGGCGAGGCGATAGCGGTCGTTGTTCGCGTCGATAAACGTGAGGCGATAGTCCCACGCGGCGGCCGAGTCCTTGGGCTGAAGGGTTGCCTCCCAAATCGTATGCGGCTGGATCGTGCCGAGCGAGCGCTCTCCTGTGCCGTAGGCGACCCAGCGCCCGTTGTCGTCGTTGACCGGCGCGCCGAAGATGGCGGCGACGGACGGATCGAGGATCGCCGAGAGGAGATCGAACCGTTCATGCGCGGCGAGCATGTCGTTGCCGGCCCGATGAAGCGGATCAACAATCCAATCTTCGGTGTGGGGCGGGACGAGCGTGCGTGGCCGGTCGAGGAGGTCGAGTTCGACGCGCGCGAACGGGCGGATGACGACCGTGGTTCCTTTCCGACACCAATCTTCGGTCGGACCATCGACATGGAACTCCGGACGCACGCAGGCGAGATTCTGGAAATAGCCGGCGACACAGACGCGGTCGCCGCTCATCCGTGTCAGATCGGTGATCACGACCTCGCGCCGCATCGTCGTTCCCCCTTCCGACGCGTCAATTGCTTGAACCGGCTGATCGTCAGGATACATCACCCCGGTGCCGCCTTGGGGAAGACATGAACGTCGTGTGCCGAAGGACGATGGTCGAGTCGGGCGACGCTCGTGCTAAATTGAATGCGGAGTCGCCAACGACCGACTCACGCCCCGGCGCGATGGAGTGGATCGAGCGATGACCGAACCGGATCTCTGCATTTACACCATCGGCCACAGTAACCTGTCGTTCGATGCGTTCGTCGCCTTGCTGACCGATCAGGACGCGCCGATCTCGACCGTCGTCGACGTCCGCAGTGCGCCGTACAGCCGATTCGCGCCACACTTCAACCGACCAAGTCTCGATGCGGGCCTGCGTGAGCGTGGCATCGACTATCGCTTCGCCGGCGACGATCTCGGTGGACGGCCGACCGACCCGACCTGCTATTTCAATGGGCAGGTTCCGGACGGCAAGGCCGACTATCTCCATCTGGTCAATTATCCCGAGGTCTCACGCCGGCCCTGGTTTGGGACGGGACTCGATCGCCTGCTCGAGATCGCGGCCAACAGGCCGACGGCGATCATGTGCAGTGAAGAAGACCCCACAAAATGCCACCGCCATCATCTGATCGCGAAGGCGCTTGTCGATCGGGGCATCGCGGTCTGGCACATCCGCAAAGACGGATCGCTCGAACCGGCGTCGTTTCGCGAGGCCGCGCTGCAATCGACCCTGTTTTGAGGCGGAGATGGCGACAATCTACACCATCGGCTTCACGCAGAAACCGGCCGAACGTTTTTTCGGGTTGCTGCATGAAGCGGGCGTGCGCCGGCTGCTCGACATCCGGCTCAATCCCGGCGGCCAACTCGCCGGCTTCGCCAAGCAAGGCGATCTCGCCTGGTTCCTGCGCGAATTGATCGATTGCGACTATCGCCATCTGCCGCTCCTCGCGCCGACCGAGGAAATCCTCAAGGACTACCGCGCCGATCATCGCTGGGATCGCTACGTGACGCGATTCGAAGCGCTGATGGACGAACGCGGCGCGCCCGACATGCTCGACCGGGCCGAACTGGCGGCGACGCCGTCCTGCCTCCTCTGCAGCGAGGCGACGCCGGAGCGCTGCCACCGCCGCCTCGTCGCCGAGCGGATCGCCCGCGCCTGGCCGGAATTCGACGTCGTGCATCTTCTTTGACGCCAGTTGGCCTGGTTGGCACCGTCGAACGTTGTCGCCGCGCGGCGTAAGATTGACGCGGATGACTGGATCAAGCGGCGGGATCGGCTTCGGCGCCACCTTGATTGGACGTAGGGTCTCTCACGCTGCCTCACGACCGATCGCACGTTTTGTCAGAAACCTGCGGCGAGACCGGCATCGGCGCCGCCCGATCAGGATCAGGAAGGAGTCCGACCATGGCTGACCCATCCGATCTGGTTACGGCCGCGCTCCGAGCCGACGACCTTGCGTCCCTGTTCGAGTTGGCGCGAACCCACCGCATCGATTTCGGCTGTCGGCCGATGGCGCGACAACTTGACGGCGGTCGCTTCGAAAGCGTGGCCTATGTCACCCACGCCGAACTCGACGCGCTGCGCCAGGAGAATCTCCCGCTCGAAATCGAGGTTATGAGCGACGGTCTCGCGGATGAACGGCGAGCCGCGCAAACCGTTGGGCAGGGCGACCGCTTCGCAAACGGACGGATTCCCCCTCGTGGACTGGGAACCCATCCGCGACAGGATCTTGGCGGAATCATGAATCCGGATGAGATCAATTCCGCCATCGACGGGCTCGTCAATGAGTACGGCATCCCGACGTTTGACACGCCCTATCCGACTGCCGACGGCTCCGGCGGACGCGGCGGCCACGTCGGCGGCGTCAATCCGGATGACTACCACGTTTATTTCACGGCCGGCGTGCATGCCCGGGAACGCGGCGGGCCGGACAATCTCATCTATTTCATCGCCGACTTGTTGTATGCGTGGAAGAACGGGGTTGGCATTCAATACGGGAGCGTCAGTTACTCGAACGCGCAGGCGCTCAAAGCGCTGAGCACCGGGATCGTGTTCTTCCCGCTCGTCAATCCGGACGGCGTGCGCTGGGACCAGCAAACGGATTCGCTGTGGCGGAAAAATCGCAATCCGGCCAGCGCTCGGCCGGACGACGACCGGTCGATCGGTGTTGACATCAACCGAAATTATGACTTTCTTTGGGAATTCCACAAGCACTTTTCGTCCGATGTGTATCAGACGAATGACAGTATTGCTTCGATCGATCCTTCTTCCGACCAATTCCACGGAGTCTCGCCATTTTCAGAGCCAGAAACTCGTAATGTTGCCTGGGTCTACGATGTCTTTCCGCGCATCCGGTGGTACATGGATATCCATTCTGCGCTCGGAGACATTCTTTTTTCCTGGGGCGACGACGCCGATCAGTCCAATGACCCAAGTCAGAATTTCCGCAATCCGGGCTATGACGGCTTGCGAGGGATCGTCCCCGCGGACGACTATCGGGAGTGGATCGATGAGAGCGAATGGAGCCGCGTCTTCGGTATCGCTCGCCGGGCGACCGCGGCTATGGCCGCGGTCGGCGGCCGCTCGTACGGGCCACTGCCGGCCGCGAATCTTTACCCAACCTCAGGCGCCAGTGATGACTATGCATTCAGTCGGTTCCAGGTCAACCCCGCGGTGAACAAGTGCTATGGCTTCACGATGGAGTTCGGCCCTCCCTATCACTTCTATCCAACGCTGGTTGAATTTCAGCAAAACGTGGTCGACGTGGGAGCCGGTCTGATGGAATTCTGTCTCGCCGCGGCGGACATTGGATGGACCTGAGCAGAACGACGCCCGGCCGCAGATGATCTGCGTCGATGGCAGCGAGGGGCGTCGTTTCAGGGCGTGCGTGGACCAGACGCTGGGGTAGTGGGTGGAGGTGGTTCAACGTTCTTCAGCCGCCGACGGCAGTGAGCGGAGGAGTGGCTATCCGACCTCGATCACC
>JAICJJ010000485.1 GCA_025928535.1 Thermomicrobiales bacterium | reverse complement strand
TGGCGCCCCATTCGGCGGTCGGCGGCACGGCGCCGAGGCCGATGAAACTCAAGCCGGCGGTGAGGACGATCGCGGCGCCGACGTCGATGGTCGCCTTGACGATCAGCGGCGCGTCGGCCGAGGGGAGGACCTGGCGAAGCAAAATGCGGCGATGCGACGCGCCGATCGCTTCGGCGGCGGCGACGAATTCGTTGGCGCGAATCGCCAGGACCTGCCCGCGCATCAGCCGAGCGTATTCCGGCCAGAGGACGAAGCCGACGGCGATGAGGGCGTTGCCGAGACCGGGGCCGCCGCGCGCGGCAGTGATCGCCATCGCCAGAATGATCGAGGGAAAACTGAGGACCGCGTCGGCCGCGCGCATGATGACGCTGTCGACCGGCCCGCCGAGATAGCCGGCCGCGGCGCCGAGCAGGCTGCCGACCGTGCCGGTGACGAGAATGACGAGGATGCCCGCCGGGACCGACACGCGCGCGCCGTACATGATGCGGCTGAAGATGTCGCGGCCGAGATCGTCGGTGCCAAGCCAATGACCGGGGCCGGGCGGTTTCAGACGCTGCAGCAGATCCTGGGCGTTGGGATCGGCGATCGGCAACACTGGCGCCAGCAACCCGACCAGCAGCCAGCCGACGACGATGGCGAAGCCGAGCATCGCCATGTGATTGCGGCGCAGGGAATGCAGCGCGCTCGCGAACGCCGAGCGGGCCGGACGGCCGGCGGTCAGGCTTGACGCAAGTTGCACGGTTGCGGTCCGTGTCGCCATCGATCCTCGCTTGTCACGAAATCCGGATTCGCGGATCGAGCATGCCATAGACGATGTCGACGCAGAAATTGACGAACACGTACGCCGCGGCGACGAAGAGCGTCACCCCGAGCAGCGCCGGGTAGTCGAGTTTCAGCGCCGCCTGGACGCTGTAACGGCCGATGCCCGGCCAGGAAAAGATCGTCTCGGTCAGGACGGCGCCGGCCAGCAGGCTGGCGAACGTCAGGCCGAGGATCGTGATGGTCGGGATCATCGCGTTGCGCAGCGCATGCCGGACGACCACCTGTCGTTCGGCGACGCCTTTGGCGCGGGCCGTCCGCACATAGTCTTCGCCGAGCGAGGCGACGAGCGACGAGCGGAGCATCCGCGTGATGACGCCGAGCGCGTAGGAGCCGAGGACGATCGCCGGCATGATCAGGTGCGTCACCGACGAGCGGAAAACGTCCCACTGCCCCCGCAAGGCGGCATCGACTGACACCATGCCGGTGATGCGTTCCGGCGTCGGCATGCCGATGTCGAGCCGTCCTGGGCCGGGCAGCCAGTGCAGTCGGTAAAAGAAGAAGTAGAGGAACAACAAGCCGAGCCAGAACACTGGCACCGACGTGCCGATCAACGCGACGAAACGGGCGACGTGATCGGGCCAGCGATCCTTGTTGATGGCGGCGACGAGTCCGAGCGGCAGCCCAATGAGCATGGCGAACAGGAGCGCCGCGATGGCCAGTTCGATCGTGCCGGGCACGTATTGCAGCATGTCGGTCATGACCGGGCGGCGAGTCGAGATCGAATCGCCGAGGTCGCCATGGAACAGATTCCACATGTAATAGAGATATTGCACCGGGGCCGGCTTGTCGAGGCCGTATTTGCGTTCGGCGGCGGCGCGAATCTCGGGATTGCTCGCGGCGCGTTCGCCAAGGATCGTGTCGATTGGACTTCCGGGAACCAGTTGGGCGAGCGTGAAGGTCGCGATGCTGACAATCAACAGCACGAGCAGCGATTGCGCGAGTCTCCGTCCGGAGTAGGCCCAGATTCCCATCGTGCGCTCCGAGGGGGTATCCGGACGAGATTGGGACCGGGGCGGGAATCGCTTCCGCCCCCGACCGCCGCGTCACGCCTGTTTCGAGGCGTAGTGAAGTTGCAGGATGTAGATGCCGTGCGGCTGGGCGCCCTTGAGCGCTTTCGACGCCGGACTCAGGTAGTTCGGCTGGAACTCGACGAGGAATGCCGCCGCGTCGATCAGCGCCTCCTGAATCTTGATATAGATGTCCTTGCGCTTGGCGGGGTCGAGTTCGGCGATGCCTTCGGTCAGCAACTTGTCGACCGCCGGGTCCGAATAGCCGACGCGCTTGGCCGCGGCGCCGCCGGTGTGCCCGAACGGATCGCAATAGGTGTGGATGTCGTCGTAGTCGGGCGACCAGTCGGACATCGTGAACTGCAATTTCCCGTCCCGGTACATTTGAAGCCGCTCGTTCGAATCCATCGGCACCAGTTTGACGGTGACGCCGTCGATCTTCTGAAGGTCTTGCTGCAACTTCGGCGCGAGCACGTCGCGGCTGAGGCCCGCTGGCGTCAACTGTCCCGCGCCGTAGGTCAGGGAAAGCTCCGTCGTGCCGCCGCCGGCCGTTTTCCAGAGTTCGTTCGCCTTGGCAAGGTCGGTCGTGTACGCCTTGTCCTTGACGTCTTCGGTGGCGAGCAAGCCAAGCGGCGCGATCGTCGCCGGCCGCTGGGCGTGGCCGCCGAGCAAGCCGGTGATGATGCCGTCGTAGTCGATCGCATGCGCGACCGCTTGCCGCGCTTCTTTCTTGGCGAGCGGCCCGCCGACATCCGGGTGCGTGTGCATCGCGACATATTCGATCGCGAGCGACGGATTTTCGAGCAGTTGCAGACCCGGATTGCTTTGCACCTCGGAAATCTTGTCCGGGTCGACGGCGAACGCGATGTCCGCTTCGCCGGTTTCCAGCAACTGGAGTTGGGTGCTGGTGTCGGCGACGTTGCGGAAGATGACCCGATCGAATTTCGGCGCGTCGCCCCAGTAGTCGGGGT
>JAICJJ010000317.1 GCA_025928535.1 Thermomicrobiales bacterium | reverse complement strand
GTCCTTGTGTTCCTTGAACGTTTCGTAGACCGATTCGCGGACGACCGCGGCCGAAAGCGGCGCGTAGCCGGAGGTGATGCCCTTCGCCATCGTCATGATGTCCGGCACGAAGCCGAATTGCTCGGTGGCGAACATCGTGCCGGTTCGGCCGAAACCGTTGATCACCTCGTCGGCGATCAGCAGCACGCCGTGGCGATCGCAAATCTCGCGCAGCATCTGCCAGTACTTCGGCGACGGCACATGCAGGCCGGCCGCGGTCGAAATCGGCTCGCCGATGACGGCGGCGACGGTGTCCGGCCCCTGATTTTCGATTTCCTGCTCGACATATTTGGCGGCCATGATGTCGGCCGCTTCGCCTTCGAGGCCGAAATCGGAGCGGTACCGGTTCGGGTGCGGCACGTGGAAGACGCCGTACATGAACGGGCCGAACCAATGCTCGTTCTTGTTGTGGGTCAGGCTCATCGCGCCGTGCGTCTGCCCATGGTAGGAGCCGCGGCGGGCGATGACCTTGTACCGGCGGGCGAACCCGCGCATCGCCTGGACCTGCTTGGCGATCTTGATCGCCGACTCGACGGCGTCGGAGCCGCCGGTCGCGAAAAAGACGCGCGTCAGATCGCCCGGCGTGATTTCGGCCAGCACCTCCGCCAGTTGCGCCGCCGGGGTGGTGGTGTAGTTCATCGCCGAGGCATAGCCCAGGCGGGACGCCTGCTTCGCCATCGACTCGGCGATTTCCTGGCGGCCGTGGCCGGCGTTGACGACCCAGAGGCCCGAAATGCCGTCGATGTATTCGCGTCCTTCGACGTCGTAGAGGAGCGAGCCGACGCCGCGATCCCAGACGTGCGGCCGATGCTCGTCATATTCCTGATGGGCCATGCTGTGGACCCAGACGTGCTCGCGGGCGGCTTCTTCGACGGCGGCCGGCGCGGCGACGGAAGTGGGATCGTGGCCGTTGACATTGCTTTGCCGCACGTCCGTTTTCAGCGCGCCGCTGACCATGATGAATGCCTCCTGCGGGCCGCCGGACCATCCTTCGTCCGGCGTTGCGCGATGGAATTGCCGGGCGAAGCGACGTCCATACGCCGATCGTCCCGGGTCCGATTGACCCGGCGATGATACCAGAGGCGCGTATCGGGACCGGTCTGACCGGCCCGGACCGGCGCCCGTTCGGCCGCTCGGTTGACGCGTCCGCCCGGCCCGGCGATCATCGGACGCCGGCCGCGTCCCGATGGGCGGCGGCCTGAGCGGCAGGAGGCGGGTTTGAGCGTGCAGGACGGCTCGGGCGGGCAGCGACCGACAGGGGCCGGACGGATCGACGACCACCCGGCGTGGGCGGACGAAGCGGCGATTCCGGAGGTGATGTTCACGTTCGACGGCGCGCCAGTGAGTGGGCGGGCGGGCGAACCGATCGCCGCCGCGCTTTTCGCGGCCGGCGTCCGGGTGTTGCGGACGATGCCGGAATCGGGCGAGCCGCGCGGCGGGTTTTGCCTGGTCGGGCGCTGCACGGATTGCCTGGTCGTCGTCGATGGCCGGCCGAATGTCCGCGCCTGCGTCACGCCGGCGCGCGCCGGCATGCGGGTCGAAACCCAGCGCGGGCTGGGCGAAGGCGTCGATTTCGGCGTCGCCGCTCGGGGGGCGGGTCGATGAGCGCGGCCGAGATCACGGTCGTCGGGGCCGGGCCGGCGGGACTCGCCGCCGCCATCGCCGCCACCGAAGCGGGCGCGACGGTGGTAGTTTATGACGAATGGCCGGAACCGGGCGGCGAATTGCGTTACCGCGTCGCGCCGCACCGACTGCCGGGCTATGACGGGACGCTGCGGCCTGGCGACCTGCGCGCCGATTTGCTCCGGCGATTGTCGTCCACGAGCGCGACGATCGCGGCCGGCGCGATCGTCTGGGGCCTGTTCGAGAGCGGCGCGGCAACCGTCTCGCGCGATGGAGGCAGCGCCGAAATCCGGCCAGACGCGATGGTGCTGGCGACCGGATCGACCGACGCCGCGCTCCCTTTTCCGGGCGCGACGTTGCCGGGCGTCTTGACGTCGCGCGCGACGCAACTTCTTCTCAATCGCTATCGGGTGTTGCCCGGACGGCGCTTCGCCGTGGTCGGCGGCGGGGCGGAAGGCGCCGAAGTCGCCGCCGACATCCGGCTGGTCGGGGCGGAGGTCGTCGTGGTGGCCGACGCCCGCGCCGACATCGTGGCGGAGGGGCGAGACAGCGTCGAAGGCGTGGTCGTCAATGGGCGGCGGCATCCGGTCGATCTGGTCGTCGTCGCGGCCGGCCGCTGTCCCGACATCGCGCTGGCGCAGATGGCGGGCTGCCCGATCGGCGTCGATTCGGCGCTCGGCGGTTGGACGCCGCGGGTGGACGACCGCCTGCAGATGCCGGGCCGGCCGCTGTTCGTGGCCGGCAACGCGGCGGGCATTTGCGATTTGGCGACGGCGCTGGCCGAGGGCCGCTTGGCCGGCCTGGCCGCGGCGACCGCGCTCGGCTTGCTCCCGGACGCGCAATTCACGGCGGCGACGGAAGGGGAGCGCGCCATGCTCGCCGGCCGGTTCGAGGCGCGACGACGGCTCGATCCGGCGTTCGTGCAGACCTTTCGTTAGGGGCGGCGTCGATGGCGAATGAAACCGAACGCGCGATCCAGATTTGTCGGTGCGAAAGCGTGACGCGCGCCGAAATCGACGCCGCCATCGCGGCGGGCGCGTCGACCGTCAACGACGTCAAGCGGCGCACCCGCTGCGGCATGGGGTTGTGCCAGGGCGTCTATTGCATGCCGCAGGCGGCGGCGCTGCTGGCGGAGCGGCTTGGCGATCCCCTGGTCGAGATCGCGCCGATGACCGCGCGCGCGCCCGTCCGGCCGTTGCCGCTCGAAGAACTCGCCGGCGCCTGATCTCCGCCCAGCGGTCGCGCCGCCGGGCGTCGTGCGACAATTTCCTCGTGTCCAGGCGCGTTTCCCCGGGCCGCGAGGTGTGCCGTGTCTGATCAGCATCGTTCCGTTCGCTCCCGATTGAGCATCGACTATCGCAACGCCATGGCGAGCGCGGTCGGCGACGCGAACGGCGTCAGCGACGCCATGCTCGACGAAGTGGCGCCGGTCGTTCGCGCCGAGCACGACCGGATCGTGGCCGAGCACGCGGCGGGCGAGCAACGCTGGATGAACCTGCCCGACGACCGCGCCCTCGCCGACGACATCGTCGCCTTCGCCGCCGTAGCGCGGGCGCGCTACCACGATTTCGTCCTGATCGGCATCGGCGGCTCGTCGCTCGGCGCCATCGCGACGGTCCAGGCGCTGACCGATCCTTTCCGAAATCTGCTGCCGGCCGACCGCCGCGACGGGCCGCGCATGTTTGTCCTCGACAACCCCGATCCGGAAAAGGTCGCGGCGACGCTGCGGACGGTCGATTGGCCCAACGCCCTCGTCAACGTCGTCACCAAGTCGGGCCAGACGGCGGAAACGATGGCGAATTTCCTCGTCGCCCGGTCGGCGCTGGAACAGGCGGTCGGGCGCGAGCGGGCGCGGACGCAGATCGTCGCCACGACCGATCCGAAATCGGGGCTGCTGCGGGAGATGGCCGATCGGGAAGGCTATCGCACGTTTCCCGTGCCGCCCGGCGTCGATGGCCGGCAGACGGTGCTGAGCGCGGTCGGGCTGTTGCCGGCGGCGTTGTGCGGCGTCGACATCCACGGCTTGCTCGCGGGCGCCGCCGCCATGCGCGCCCGGTGCGGCTCCGGCATGGTCCGGGAGAATCCCGCCTACCTGCTCGCCGCGCTGGCGGTGCTGGCCGACACGCGGCTCGGCAAGCACATTCTGGTCGAGATGCCCTACGCCGACGCCCTCTACGGCATGGCCGACTGGTTCCGCCAACTCTGGGCGGAAAGCCTTGGCAAGCGCCTTGCCATCAGCGGCGACGAGGTGTTCGCGGGGCAAACGCCAATCAAGGCGCTCGGAGCGATCGACCAGCACTCGCAAATCCAGCTCTACACCGAAGGGCCGAACGACAAGCTGATCGCGCTGATGGCAGTCGGCGAATATCGCGACAAGGTCGAACTCGGGGAGGCGCCGGAGGGGATGCCGGATTTGGCCTATCTCGGACACGCCGAATTGGGGCAGTTGCTCGATCGCGAACGAATGGCGACCGCTTGGGCGCTGACGCAGGCGCGGCGGCCGAATCTCACCCTGACCCTGCCGGCCATCGACGCCGGAACGATCGGCGAAGTCTTCTACCTCCAGCAATTGCAGACGGTGATGGCTGGGGCGCTGTACGACGTCAATCCATTCGGCCAGCCCGGCGTCGAGGCGGGCAAAAATGCGACCTACGCGCTGATGGGCCGCAAAGGGTACGAGAAACTACGCGAGGAACTGACGCAGCAGCCAG
>JAICJJ010000608.1 GCA_025928535.1 Thermomicrobiales bacterium | reverse complement strand
GTTGCTCATCGTGCCGGTCGCGACCTGGATTCTGACGCGCACGTCCTGGGAAACGACGTACCTCCTGCTGGCGATCGCGCTGCTGGCTGGCATGGTTCCAATCGGGCTGATCTTCCTGCGTGACGCGCCGCGGACACCGGCCGCAGACGAACGCGCCGCGGCCGGTGTCGGGGTGACGCTCGGTCGGGCAATCCGCACGTTCGATTTCTGGTGTCTCGCCTTCGGCTTCGTCGTCTGCGGCTGGACGATGGCCTTCCCGAACGTCCACTTCATCGCCTGGGCCGACGACATGGGAATGTCGCCGGTGCACGCCGCCGACATCGTCGCCGTCACCGCGCTCTTCAGCATCGCCGGCAGTTTCATCCTCGGCGTCGCCGCCGACCGCCACCGCCGCGCCGCCATCCTGGCGCTTGTCTATTTCCTGCGCGGCCTGGCGTTTCTGTTGCTGATCGCGCTGCCGACCGGCAATCTGATCTTTCTCTACGCGCTCGTCCTCGGCATGTCATGGACGGCGACGACGCCGCTGACCGCGGCGATCGCGGCCGATCGCTTCGGGGCGAAGCATATCGGTGTGATCTTCGGCACGCTCTACACCTTCATGAATCTGGGTTCCGGCCTTGGCTCGTTCATCGACGGGATCATCTACGAGCGGTCGCACGCCTATGCGCTGGCGCTGATCGGCAACATCGTCTTCGGCGTCGTCGGCGCGGTCGGCGCCTTCCGAATCGGCGAAGGCCCGCTGCCCGAGTTGCGCGGCGCTTCCCCCGCTCCACGAGACCGCGAGCCGGTTCCGGCCTTGGGCGCCCCGGCGGACTGACGGCCGTCCTTGTCCGGTCAGAACGGCTACCGTATCCTCCCTTCCGCGCCCCCGTTCCCTTCGCCGGGGTCCGGCCGGGCGTCGGGTTCGAACAAGGGGAGCGAGCGGCCGGCCGATGCGCGACTTTTTTCACCGCCGCGGCAAATTCCGGCCGCAACCGGTCGAAGACGAGCGAAACGACCATCAGATCCCGGAAGATCTGTGGGTCAAATGCCCGGGCTGCGGCGAACTCCTCTATTCGAAAGAACTCGAGCGCAACGACCGCGTTTGTCCCAAGTGCAATCACCATCTTCGGTTGCGCGCCCGCCAACGAATCGCGCTCCTCACCGACGGCGGATCGCTGCAGGAATGGGACGCCGACCTGCGGCCGGAAGACCCGCTGCGCTTTGTCGATGGCGGCGGCTCCTACAGCGCCAAACTGGCGACGACCCAGCAAAAGAGCGGCGAAGTCGAAGCGCTCGTCAGCGGCGAAGCGACGCTGGACGGACGGCCGCTGGCGCTGGCCGTTTGCGATTTCGACTTTCTTGGCGCCAGCATGGGGTCGGTCTTCGGCGAAAAACTGGTCCGCGCCGCCGAACGCTGCGCGGAGCGTCGGCTCCCCCTCGTCACCGTCTCCGCTTCGGGCGGGGCGCGGATGCACGAAGGTTTGCTGTCGCTGATGCAGATGGCGAAAACGGTCGCCGCCTTCGCCCGGCTGGGGCGCGCCGGCGTGCCGCACCTCGCCCTCCTGACCGATCCTTGTTACGGCGGCGTCACCGCTTCCTACGCCACCATCGCCGACGTCATCATGGCCGAACCGGGCGCGCTGATCGGCTTCGCCGGGCCGCGGGTGATCGAGCAGATCACGAAGCAAAAATTGCCGGAAGGATTTCAAACCGCCGAATTCTTGCTCGACCATGGGATGATCGATCTGATCGTGCCCCGCGCCGACCTCCGGCCGACGCTCGTCACCCTGCTCGATCTCTACGCCCGGTCGAGCCGCGACCCGATC
>JAICJJ010000185.1 GCA_025928535.1 Thermomicrobiales bacterium | reverse complement strand
CTTCGCCATCTTCACCAACGCCGGCCAGCGCTGCACCGCCCGCACCCGACTCTTCCTGCACAAGGACATTCACGACCGCTTCCTGAGCGAATTCGTCGACAAGGCGCGGCGCATTCGCGTCGGCGATCCGCTCGAACACGAGACGCAGATGGGGCCGGTCATTTCGCCGCAGCAGCGGGACCGCATCCTCACCTATTGCCGGCTCGCCGAAGACGAAGGCGCGCAACTCGCCATCGGCGGCAAGCCGATCACGGCGGCCGAACTGGCCGCCGGCAATTTCCTCGAGCCGACCGTCTTCGAACAGGTGCGGGCCGACATGACGCTGGCGCGGGAAGAAGTGTTCGGGCCGGTGCTGGCGGTCATTCCGTTCGACGATGAAGACGAATTGGCGCGGATGGCCAACAGCACGATCTACGGCCTCGCCGCCACGCTCTGGACGCGCGACATCAAGCGGGCGCACACGATGGCGCGGCGCCTGCAGGCGGGCAACGTCAGCATCAACTACCCGACGGTCAATCCGCCGGAAGCCCCGTTCGGGGGCTACAAGCAGAGCGGAATCGGCCGCGAACTGGGCCGCCACGCGATGGATCTCTACACGCAGGTCAAGAACGTCGTCGTCAATCTCAACCCGGAGCCGTTCGATTGGTACGGCCGCTGGCCGACCGCGCCGAAAGCGTAGCCACGTCTTCGTCATGCCGAGTTTGTCGAGGCATCTCGGTACGAGTCGGCAAGACGGCAAGACGGCAAGGGCGACGAGGTCCCTCGTCTTCGCTGGGAATAGTGAAAGAGGCGGCGCGCCAATCGCTGTCTCGCGCTCGGACAGATGGCGTGAACCGAATAGGCATTGACAACGTCGCTGCGCTGATCGACGCGCTTCGGGCTGCCATTGACGCCACCCTCGCCGACCGATTCGTCGGGTTGTACGTCTTCGGCTCGCTCGCGACCGGCGCGTTCGAGCCCGCCACGAGTGACATCGACCTCGTCGCGGCGCTGACGGACGATCTCGACGACGGAGAAATCGCCCGGCTGGCGCGGATGCACGTCGACATCGTCCGTCGAATTCCGGATTGGGACGATCGGATCGAAGTCGGCTACATCGCTCTGGCCCGCATGCGGCAGATCGCGCCGACCGATCCGATCGCCCTGGTCAGCCCGAGCGAGCCGTTTCACCGCAAGGACGCCGGCAACGACTGGTTTTTCAACCTTTACGTCCTGCGGGAACACGGCATCACGATCTTCGGCCCGCCGCCAGCGGCGTTCATCGATCCGATCACCCTGGACGATGTGCGCGAGCGGCTGCGACCGTTCATGCGCGAATGGCGGACGTGGATCGCGGAAACGCCGCTTATCCATGAGCGCACCTATCAGAGCCACATGATCATCACGATGTGCCGGAACCTCTATCTGTTCACGAACGGCACGATCGCTTCGAAACGCGACGCCGCGGCCTGGGCCGCGCGCGAGATTCCGGACTCGTCGGGACTGATCCGCGACGCGCTCGCGTGGCGCGAAGCCGGGCGAGACGCAGCGGTCGATGGCGACGCAACTCTGCCGCAGACGCTGCGATTCGTGCACGGCGCGATCGACGCCATCCTCGGCTGAGGACGTCCACGCCTGACATCGTTGGGCGCGACCGGGACCTCAGCGGGGCGCGGTCCTTGCATTACGGCGACGGACCCACCACGTCCGCGCGCCCGCTTCCACCACCCTTGCTGGAGGACCCCTGACGATGCCGAACAATCGAACGCCGCTGCGTCCCGGCCGGGACGCCTCGTCGCTGACCGCACAGCGACCGCCCGGCAATGACGAGGCGAAGCCGCTCGGCCAGGAAGCGCCGGAAATCGTCGCCGACGCCGCCGCAATCGGCGGCAAGCGCCTGCGCCGCAGCGCCCTCGGCGACGCCGTCACCGCGCTGATCGGCGGCATGAGCGTCAGTTTCGGCGCGGTCGCGATGAGTTGGGCGTCGGCGTCGCTCGGCGGTCAGCCGGGCGCGTCGCCGGCGCATCTCGCGGGCGCCCTCGCCTTCCCGGTCGGCTTCATCATCCTGCTGGTGGGCAAGAGCGAATTGTTCACCGAAAACTTTCTCTTGCCCGTCATCGGCGTGCTGGAACGTCGCGGCACCCTGCGCGAACTGGCGCAACTCTGGAGTCGGACCCTGATCGCCAATCTCCTCGGCGCGTTCGTGTTCGCGCTGCTGATTTCCCGCCCCGGGGTGCTCCCTCCAGGCCCCGCACGCGTGCTGGTGGACCTGGCGGTCGTCAAGGTCGAGACGCCGCTGGGCACGTCCTTCGTTCAGGCGATCTTCGCCGGCTGGGTGATGACGTTGCTGACGTGGCTCCTGCTCGCCGCCGGCAGTTCCGGCCCGCGGCTGGCGATCATCTGGGCGATGGGCACGTTGATCGTCCTCGGCGAGTTCAATCACACGATCATTTCGGCGGCTGAAATCTTCATGGCGCTCCTGCTCGGCGCGCCGATCACCGTCGGCGACTGGCTGGTCCGCAATTTCCTGCCGGCGCTGGTCGGCAACATCGTCGGCGGCGTCGTCTTCGTCACCTTGCTGACCTATCTGCAGGCGCATTTCGACCGGCAGGAAACGCCCGCGCAACGATGACCCCGCCGGCGCGCCACCCATGACCGCCGCTCCCCAATCCGCCAAACCTCTCCGATAATTCGCGCAGGGCCGCAGATGCCGCCCGGGCGAACGGAGAGCGTGCAGATGGGGGACGATCGGGAACAGCGAGTCGTGCAGTCACCCCGGCCGCCGCGCCGCTCGCCGGCGGTCGTCGAGCGTTCCAGCGATGCCATTGGCGGCCGGGACACGGCCGAGGATCGCCGCACCGACAACCGCCCCGACCCGGAATCATCCCCCCCACCCGGCGGCGAATCGGCGGCGCTCTGGCGCGCCCTCCTCGCCGAAACATTCGGCACGTTCGCCCTCACGTTCGTCGCCGTCGGCGGGGGAGCCATCGGCGCCGTCAGCGGCCAGATCGACGCCGTGGCGCGCGCCGTCGCGCCCGGGTTGACGGTGCTGGCGATGATCTTTGCGCTTGGCGCCGTCTCCGGAGCGCACATCAATCCGGCGGTGTCGCTCGCCTTCGCCGTGCGCGGCGTCTTCCCCTGGCGGCGGGTTCCCCTCTACTGGCTCGTCCAGATGGCCGGCGCGTTCCTGGCGGCGCTGCTGTTGCGCGGGCTGTTCGGTTCGGCCGCGCTCCGTGTCGGCATGACCCGCCCCGATGGCGGCGTCGGCCCGGCGCTCGTCATGGAAATCGCGCTCACCCTGATCCTGGTGACGGTGATTCTCGGCACGGCGACGCGGGAGCGCTTGCTCGGCCCGAATGCGGGCATCGCCGTCGGCGCCACGGTCGCCCTGGCCGGGTTGTTCGCCGCCCCGATCAGCGGCGCCTCGATGAATCCGGCCCGGTCGCTCGGTCCCGCGCTCGTCGCCCGGATCGGCGACGGCCAATGGATCTATCTGGTCGGCCCGGCCCTCGGCGCGGCGGCGGCCGCGCTGCTGTGTGGGCTTCTGCACGGCCAGCCGCGTGCACCGGAAGCCGACGCCGCCAGGGGCGACGACGGGCCACCCTGATCGGACGCACGTTCACTCTGACCGCCGCCGAAGGTTCGTCCACCACCGGAACATCGCATTGATCGGGGCGTCCGCATAACCGCTGCTGGCGACGCCTGATCAGGCCGGCAATTCCCAAGCCCGGAGGACATGCGGGACGACGGGGTCGTATGTCTCCCGTTTGCCGAGAGCGCGCAATCTCGGCTCGATCGCGGCTGCGTATTCGGCAAACGTGAGCGATTTCAACACACGCACCTGTGGAACGGTTTCGTTGTCCGCCATGGGCGCTAACGGGTTGACCGGAAACGTGCGCTCGATGCGGCGAATGAATCCATCGCCTCTTTGCTTCGTCGGGAAGTCGCGCAGCGCGGCGGCGGGAAATCCCATTTCTTCCTCGGTTCCCGACTCCATCCAGCGAAGGAAGAATTCGACGACGAGGTCATAGGCGAATTGCGCGTGACACAGAGCCATCGCTGCGCGGCCGGACAAACCGAGACGCCGCCAGCAACCGTCGATCAACGGCAGAATCCTCCAATCGCCGAGTAAGAGCACGCCAGCGTAGATTGCGCCTCGGGTCTGATCATCTTCCGGCGTCGTTCCCAAGGCGTCGGCAAGTCTCATTGCGGCGGTCGGCCCCGTCATCGGATCGTTGCGGGAAAGCGGCAACTGAAGCGCAAACTCCAGTGTCGCACTGGATATAACCGCGATGTCCAGGTCCGCCAGAATGAATGGCAGGAATCGGCAAACTGCATTCTCATGCGAAGGAAGCATGCGCGAAAGCCCAGAGAGCAACGTCAATCGAACCCGAGGATCTGATCGAGCAACAAGCATTTTGTAACGTTTGTTGAGACGATCAATGGACATTGATTGTGGTCGGAGGCCATATCCAACGAGTTGCACTCCGAGCGACGTCACCAGCCGATCAAGCGGCATGGCTTCCCAATCGGCATCCTGCTTTGTCGAATCAGCCAATGCAATCGCATCGGAGACGGTCCCATTCGGGTCGAGCGATCTGGCCAAATCAAAGTAGTTCTGGAGCGTTGCGTCAATCACTCGTTCGAGAACATCGCTGTTCATCAATAATTGGTCGGCTGTCGCCCCGGCCGCAGCATACGCGCGCTCCGCCTGGCGCAATGCATCGGACGGAGTGATTTGATTCGATCCTGTGGATTTGTCCTGATTGGCGCGTCGAAAGAAGCCGGGCACGATGTCTCCTCATCGCCGAAGTTCGCAAACCGCCCATCAACTCGTCACATCATAGACGACTTCCAACCGGCGCGCATCCGATTGCTCCAGGCGTCCAATGCGTCGTCCCGCTCCTGCGCGATTGCGGCGAGTTCGGCCTCGATCCGGGGCACGGCATCGGCTGAGTCGGCGATGGGCTCGGGCGCGACCCGCTCCTGCCAGGTCGAACCGGCACCGGCGCGCAAGGCATCCGGAAAGTCGAGCGCCGTCAGGACGTTCGGTTGGACGACCGCGTCGGCGCCGACCGCCACCCAGCCAAGCGCCCTCCGCAATCGGATGAGAAATTCCGCCCGCTCATCGTCGGTCATCGCCCACCACTCGTTGTTCCCACGCGGCAACGAAATGTCGAGTTCGATCGTTCCCCAAAGCAAGCCTTGCCCGACGCCGAACCCGTCTGCCGTCGCTCCGCCAAAATCGATTGGCCGCCCGGCGACGGCAGTCGCCAGCCGGGAAAGCAGATTCTGACCGCCTTCAGGCGCTTCGACGAGGCTCCGCATCGCGCGGCGAACGATCGCGAGATACTCCTCCCGCGCTTCATCGCGCCACTCGGATGCGGCTTGTTCGGCAGGCAGCCGTCGCAGCAACGCTTCCGCGGCGGCGCCGGCCGCCGTCGAGAGGGTCTGCGGCTCACCCCGCGGCGCTTCCCGTCCCGGAACCTGCCGCGGCGGCACGGCCGCGATCGTTAGCCGAGCGGCGGCAAGCCCCGCCGACGACGACACCGGAGCGACGTGCGGAGTCGGCAACAGCCCGAGCGCGGCGCGAACGTCGTCCGGCAACGCCAGGTGGGCGACGCTCGCCGGCTGCTGCGCCTCGACGCATTGCAAGGCGAAGCCGAGAACTTGCCACGATCGTTGCTGGTCGAGAAAAGCGTGATGCGACGCGGCCCGCCGTTCGAACGCGCCAGGCATATCGCCGCTGTTGGCACGCTCGAGGCTGTCTTGCATCATGCGCCAACGCAACGCCTGAAAGGCAAGCGCGTTGACCGCTTCGCGGCCGGCGAGCGCGAGATCGGGCGATGGAACCCAGTCTTCCATCGATTTCAGCGCACTGACCACGAGCGCCAGTCGCTCGGGCAGCAACGCCGCCAGGTCGCCCGCCGCCGCCCAATCGCCGGCGTCGAGCCGTTCCGCCCGCTCCGCCAACAAGCGATCCGTTTCGAGCGCAGCGGCGAGGACGTCACCAAGCGGCGCCGCCACGTTCTGATCCGCGCCGTGCGCCACTTCGCTCATCTTGCGCCCCCAATCCCGAACGATCCGTGCTCGTCGCGCCGCGCCAACGATTGTCCGCGATGGCGGATTGCGGCGAAGGCTCGTCAATCGCCGCCGAGCGTCAGCCGCGCGCAAACATGATCGGACCATCGCTCGAAATCCCGAT
>JAICJJ010000445.1 GCA_025928535.1 Thermomicrobiales bacterium | reverse complement strand
CCGGCGTCTGAGACTTGATGGTCCATCAACTTTGGATTGCGCTTAATCCTGCAAAACGCCAGCATTCATGACGCTCCAGGTCGGTTTCCACCTTGCTTCGTTCATGAGTCGCATTGGCGCCCTTCGTGCGCCCCGTCGATTTCGATCCGCGCGCTCGGATCGATTCGACCGCGACCGCCCGCGAGCGACGGAGGACCTGGCGATGACATCGATTTCCGCAAAACAGCCCGGCCGCGGCGCCGACGACCAATCGGCGTTCTCGAGCGGCAACGGCGCCACCAACCAGGACATGGAGTCAGTCGCCCGCGCGCTCGGCTGGCTCAGCCTCGGGGTTGGCGTGTCCTCGCTCCTCGCTCCTCATGAGATGGCGCGCCTGATCGGGATCGACGGCGGCAGCCCGGCGATGCTGCGCGTCGTCGGCCTGCGCGAGATCGTCAACGGCGTCGGCATCTTGACGCAGGCCAATCCGACGCCCTGGCTTTGGGCGCGCGTGGGCGGCGACGCCATGGATCTGGCGCTGATGCGGTCGGCGATGGACTCGCCGACCGCCGATCGCAACCGGGTGACGGCCGCGACCGCGGCGGTGCTTGGAATGACGGCGGTCGATGCCTTCTGCGGTCTGCGGTCGAGCGCCGCGCCCGCCGAGCCGCCGCAGCCCAGCCGCCCAGTCGAGGCGATCGCCGCGGTCACGATTCACGCGCCGGTCGATCGGGTCTACGCCCGCTGGGAAGGCTTCCAGAACTTGCCGCGCTTCATGAACGATTTCGCCTCGGTCGAGATCGTCGACGACCGGCATTCTCACTGGCGGCTGGCCGGGCCGGGCGGGATGACCCTGGAATGGGACGTCGCGATCACCGACGCCGCGCCCACCGAGCGGATCGCCTGGCGCGCGACCGGCGCGGCCGACCTCGTCGTCGATGGCGAAGTGCGTTTCCGCCCGGCCCCGCGCGATCAGGGAACCGAGGTCATCTTCGACGCCCGGATGCAGCCGCCGGGCGGCGAGATCGGCAAGTCGATCGCCGGCTTTTTCGCCAAGGCCTTCGGCGCGAAGATCGGCGCCGATTTGCGCCGGAGCAAGCAACTGATCGAACTCGGAGAAATCGTCCAGTCCGACGACAGCATCACGCCGGGACTGAATCCGGCGCAGCCGCCGGAACACGCTCCATCCCTCTGAGCCGAAATCCGCTCGCGCCGAAGGCGACGCCGCGGCGCTCCGCCAGGATACGACGATGAAAGCCACCTGCTGGATGGGCCGCAACACGGTCGAAGTCCATGAGGTTCCGGACCCGAAGATCCTCAACGACACCGACGCCATCGTCAAGATCAGTTCGACCGCGATCTGCGGCTCCGATTTGCATCTGGTCGACGGCTACATTCCCGGGATGGTCTCCGGCGACATCCTCGGCCATGAATTCATGGGGGAAGTCGTCGAAGTCGGTCCGCAGGTGAACAAGGTGAAGGTCGGCGACCGGGTCGTGGTCCCGTTCGACATTTCCTGCGGCGTCTGCGCCGCGTGCCGGAACCAGCTCTACTCCGTCTGCGAAAACTCGAACCCGAACGGCATGATCGAAGCGCACGTGTTCGGCCATCCGAGCGCCGGCGCCTTCGGCTATTCGCATCTCACCGGCGGCTACGCCGGCGGCCAGGCCGAATATGCCCGCGTCCCGTTCGCCGACGTCGGGCCGATGAAGGTTCCGGACGGGCTGACCGACGAGCAGGCGCTCTTTCTCTCCGACATCTTGCCGACCGGCTGGATGGCCGCGGAACACTGCGACATCCAGCCGGGCGACGTGATCGCCGTCTGGGGCTGCGGGCCGGTCGGCCAGTTCGCCATCGCCAGCGCGTTGCTGATGGGCGCCGAGCGGGTGATCGCGATCGACCGCTTCCCCTACCGGCTCGAAATGGCGCGGGGACAGGGCGCGGAGACGATCAACTACGAAGAATCAAGCGTGCTCGACACCCTGCGGGAGATGACGGGCGGCCGTGGCCCGGACGCCTGCATCGACGCCGTCGGCATGGAAGCGCACGGCACGGGACCGATGTACGCCGTCGACCGCGTCCTGCAGGCGACGCGCCTCGAAACCGGCCGGCCGATCGCCTTGCGGGAAGCGATCCTCGCCTGCCGCGGCGGCGGCACGGTCTCGGTGGCCGGCGTCTACGCCGGCTTCATGGACATGTTCCCGATGGGCGCGGTGATGAACCGCGCGCTGACCATCAAGTCGGGCCAAACGCATGTCCAGCGCTACATGCGGCCGCTGCTCGAACGAATCCAGAACGGCGACATCGACCCGACCTTCATCATCACCCACCGGTTGCCGCTGGACGAAGCGCCGTACGGCTACCACATCTTCAAGCACAAACTCGACAACTGCGAAAAGGTCGTGCTGCACGCCTAGCGCGGCAACGTCGAGCGGACGCCAGCGACGGCGCGCCGCGGTCATCCCGCACCCCCGGTCATGCTGAGCGTGTCGAAGCATCTCGTCGCAGGTCGAGGAGCCGAGGAGTCGAGGCGAACGGACCGTCATCCTGAGCGCCAGTGAAGGATCTCGTCGTTAGTGGTCGCGAAACCGAGATGCTTCGCTGCGGCTCAGTAGTCGGTCAAGGGCTGATTGCCGGGTAGAGGCGAGGGAGCGTGGCGCGGGCGTCAGCAATGGTGAAGCGCCAATCGATTTGAACCCGGGTGGCGTTGCGTTCGACGGTCCAGGCCGCGACCGCCTGCCGCAGGGTGTCCCGATCCGGGAGGCGTCGTTTGAGGCACTGGCGCGCCAAGACCGACAGTTCCAGTTCAGCCATGTTCAGCCAGGAGCCGTGGAGGGGCGTGAAGTGCCATTCGATCCGGTCCACCAAGCGCCGCGCTTCGGGAGCCGGAAAGGTCTGATAGAAGGCGGCGGGGCGATGGGTGTTGAGGTTGTCCGTGACCAGGACGATGCCGTCGGCGTCGGCGAAGGGGCCGTCGAGCAGCGCGCGCAGGGCGTGGGCAAAGTCCCGGCTGGTGCGCTGCTCGGTCACCGTCACGGCGCGCCAGCCTTGCTGCGGCGCGACGGCGAGAAACAGATTGGCGCTGCCGTGGCGCGTGTATTCGGTGTCTTCGCGCGCGGCCCGGCCCGGCGCCGGCGCTTGGTCGGGCCGTTTCGACGCGCGCAGTT
>JAICJJ010000246.1 GCA_025928535.1 Thermomicrobiales bacterium | reverse complement strand
TTCGGCGAGTTTGTCCGGCACCTGATCGAGCAGACCGTAACGGGCGTATTCGGTGACCCAGGTGCCGAACATCTGCTGCATGTCGGAGATGGCGTTCGAGGCGTACCCGGCCTGCAGTTTGCTGATGAAGACGTCGTACGGGAAATACTGGTAGACGATGTTGACGTCGGGCCGCTGCTGCTGGAAGCGGGCGATCATCGCCTTGTTGGCGGCGACGAAGGCGATGTTGTTGTGCGTCCACCAGGCGACGTTGACCTTGCCCGGCACGGCGGTGGAAACCTGAACGCCGGCGGCTTCGGCGGTCGCCGTCGCGTTCGCTTCGGCCGTGGCGTCTTGCGCTCGGACCAACTGGCCGCGGCCGAGCGCCAGAGCGGCTGCGCCGCCGGTCAGGGTCAGAAGACGACGTCGGTCCATCCGATTCGGCGAGCCCATCGTCCACGCTCCTTCGTTGTCGCTGCCATGCTCCCCCGCGGCGCCTCGCTGCGCCTGACGTGACCGAAACCCGATCGATTCAAGCATGTTTCGCGCAAATCGATCATGTTTCGCTCAAGTGCGCGCAGGCTATGCGACGGGGAGGGCGGTGTCAAGACCATGGCGCGGTGTTCGAGTGGTCGGCGGTCTGCCGAGCGGGGGCGTGCAAATTGCGACAGCCCGCTGACGAACGCCCGGGCGGCAGGGCGCCGTCCTGGCGCGGGACCGCGGCGCGACGCGCGCCGATCGACGCGGCGTTCGCTCCGATGCGATTCAACGAAGGGAGGTGATGCGCATGGAGTGGATCACGCCCGATTTCGAAGAGATCGAAGCCGAGGCGGAAGTGACCGCCTACGCTGGCCACTGGTAAGGTCACCGATCTCGGCGCCGCGGCCGCGCCGCGCACGGCGCATCGATTCCGACGCGATGCGTCGGCGGCGCGGTTGCGGTGCATTCGTTCAGGCTGGCGCGGAGCGTGCTGATGCGAGTGCGCGTCCTCGGTTCGGCCGCTGGCGGCGGCTTTCCGCAATGGAATTGCAACTGCCCGCAATGCCGCGCCGCGCGAGACGGCTCACCGGCCGCGGCGCCGCGCACCCAGTCGTCGATCGCGGTCAGCGCCGACGATCGCCATTGGTTCCTGTTCAACGCCTCGCCCGACATTCGCCTCCAGATTTTGCAGATGCCGTCGCTCTGGCCGCGCGGCGACGGTCGGCATACGCCGATTCAGGGCGTGGTCCTGAGCGACGCCGAATTGGATCACACCCTTGGGCTCCTCTCCTTGCGCGAGTCCGGCCGCGTGCAACTCCATTGCACGGCGTGGACGCGCGCGGCGCTCGAAACAGGGAGCGGTCTCCTCCGGACGCTGGAAGCGTATTGCGCGGTCGATTGGCGGCCGGTTCGCCTGCATCAGCCGATGCCGTTGCGCCTGGCGGGAGGAAACGAGAGCGGTCTCCGATGCGAAGCGTTCCCCACCTTCGGGGCGAAACGGCTCGCCTTCGGGTCGATCCCGCCGAACGCGGAAGCGGTGGTTGGATTTCGCATCAACGACCGGCTGAGCGATCGGACGCTGGTCTACCTGCCGGCCGTTCAGGAATTGAGCGAGGCGGTCGTCGCCGCGATCCGCGGCTGCTCGTGCCTCCTGCTCGATGGAACCTGCTGGCGCAACGACGAGTTGATCCGCCTCGGCGTGGGTCGCAAGACCGCGCGAGACATGGGCCACCTGCCGATTGGCGGCGAAGACGGCAGTTTGCGGCGCCTGGCGGATCTCGACATCGGCCGCGCGATTTACATCCATCTCAACAACACCAATCCGGCGTTGATCGAAGGCTCGCCGGAATGGAGCGCGATCGTGGCGCAGAGGGCCGAAGTCGCGTTCGACGGGATGGAACTGGAGGTGTGACGATGGCTTAACCCGGATCGGCCGGATCGGACGGCCGTTTGCTGCCGCCCGACGCATTCGTCGCCGCCCTGCGGGAGCAATCCCGACGGTATCATCACCAGCATCCGTTTCATATGCGGATGAATCGGGGCGAGTTGCGGGCGGATCAGATTCGCGGCTGGACGGCCAACCGCTTTTACTATCAGAAGACGATCCCGCTCAAAGACGCCGCGATTCTCTCCAACTGTCCCGACCCGGCGATCCGCCGCCGCTGGATGCAGCGGATCGTCGATCACGATGGCGCGGCGCCGGGAGAGGGCGGGATCGAAGCTTGGCTGCGGCTGGCGGAAGCGGTCGGCTTGCGCCGGGACGAAGTCCTCGACGAACGCCACGTTCAGCCCGGCGCCCGCTTCGCCGCCGACGCCTACCTCAACTTCGCCCGAACGCATCCCTGGGTCGAAGCGGTCGCCTCGTCGCTGACCGAGTTGTTCGCGCCCGATCTGATGAGCGAGCGGCTGGCGGCGTTCGAGCGCTTTTATCCGTGGATCGATCCCGCCGGACTCGCCTATTTTCGGGCGCGATTGACCCAGGCCCCGCGCGACGCCGCGCATGCGCTCGATCTGACGGTCGCGCATTGCCGCACGCGCGAGCAGCAAGACCGGGCGATCGCCGCGCTGGCGTTCAAATGCGATGTGCTCTGGAGCCTGCTCGACGCGATCGACCGCGCGTATGACGGCGCCAGCGCCGAACCGTGAGCGGCATCAGGCCAGCGGCGCGGCCGCGATTTCGGCCGTTTGTCCGGTTGCAGTGGGACCCCGTGCGCGGCAAGCAGGTGTTGCTCGCCCCGGAAGGCGCGCTCGTGCTGAACGAGACCGGGGCCGCCATCGCCGCGCTCTGCAATGGCGAGCGCTCCGTCGCCGACATCGCCGAGGAATTGGGCCGGCGCTACGAACGGCCGGTCGATCAGGATGTGGCGACGTTTCTTGGCCGGCTGGCCGCCAGGCGTCTGCTCGAATTCGCGGAGGAGCAGGCAGGAAATGCTTGATCCGGTTGGTCTCCTCGCGGAATTGACGCACCGTTGTCCGTTGCACTGCCCCTATTGCTCCAATCCGCTCGCGTTGGTCGACGTCGGCGACGAATTGACGCGGGACGAATGGGTCCGCGTCTGGTCCGAAGCGCGGGCGCTCGGCGTGCTCCAGTTGCATCTCTCGGGCGGCGAGCCGTTGCAGCGGCCCGACCTGACGTCGCTCGTCGGCGAAGCGCGGTCGCTCGGGTTCTACACGAACCTGATCACGAGCGGCATTGGCCTGACGCCGGTGCTGGCGGAGCGGCTGCGGGCGGCCGGGCTCGATCACGTGCAGATCAGTTTGCAAGCGGCCGATCGCGAGCGATCCGACCGCATCGCGGGAACACGATCCTACGATGCGAAACTCGCCGCGGCGCGTCTGGTCAAGGCGCTCGGGTTCCCGCTGACGCTCAACGTCGTCTTGCACCGGCAGAATATCGACGACATCGCGGCGCTGCTCGCGGTGGCGGAGGAATTGGCGGCCGACCGCCTCGAGTTGGCGAACACCCAGTATTACGGCTGGGCGTTGCGCAATCGGGCGGCGCTGCTGCCGACGCGCGCGCAACTGGAGCGAGCGGAGCCGCTGGTCCAGGCCGCGCGCGAGCGATTGGCGGAGCGCATGGAGATCATTTACGTCGTGCCCGATTACTACGAGGACTACCCAAAGCCGTGCATGGGCGGATGGGGCCGGCGACAGTTGACCGTGACGCCAAACGGCGACGTGCTGCCATGCCCCGCGGCCAGTCAATTTGGCGCGACGTTTCCCATCGACAACGTGCGGCGGCGCCCGCTGGATTCGATCTGGCGCGAATCGGCGCTGTTCGACGCGTTCCGAGGCGCGGCATGGATGCGCGAGCCGTGTCGGAGTTGTCCGCGGCGGGAGGTCGATTTCGGCGGCTGCCGCTGTCAGGCATTGCAAGTGACGGGCGACGCGTGGGCGACCGATCCGGTTTGTCGCTTGTCGCCCCAGCGCGCGTTGATCGATGCCGCCGTCCGGACCGCCAATGCCGCGCCAGCGGCCGATTCGGCGCCGGCGTTGGCGTATCGATGGAGCGCGCCGCGCGCACTCGATTAGAGCGTGTCATGGACTGGCACGGCCGAAACTGTGGTGGCTGCAGTCGGGGCGCGTTGTCGGCAAGGCTCGGCATTTGGCCCGGAGCGCTGGGCGTTCGGATCAGGCGCCGCAGAGCGGATAGCAGGCGAATTGGAAGTTCGGGGGCATGCCGCTGCACGCGAAGCACTCCTGCCCCCGGGAACAGTCGGCATCGGTGGCGCAGGCGGCGCCGCTCGGGCTCGCGTCCTCAACACGGAACGCGCTGGCGAGGAGGCCGCCAACGAACTGACGCCGGGAGGGCGGCGTTCCCCACGTCGTCGCGAGACGATCGAAGCGAGCGCCGGCCATTTGAGCCTCCCGAGCGCCGGATGACCCACGGCCCAATTGAATACGGTGGCACACTAGCAGACCGCGACGAAGAGACGAAGGCCGCGCCGCAGCGCGGCGACGCCATTCCGTGCGCGTGTCTTGCCTATGGGCGCCAGTGCTGGATACCACGAGACTGATGCGCCAGCCGCCGGTCACCGGTCCCAACAGGCGAAAATCGAACTGGAACCTGCCGCGAGCGGAATGAATTTAGCCGAAATCAATTCCATCATTTGCCAAGATTCGATTTCGGTTGACGCGCGACCGTCATTCGACCTCGACCACCTGCATCATGCCGAGCGTTTCGTGGTTGAGCATGTGGCAATGCAGGACGAACTTGCCAGTGAAATCGAGGAAACGCGAGCGGAATGCGATGCTGCCGTTGCGCGGCACGACCGCCGTGTCGCGCCAGAGCGGCGCCGGCAGCGGCTTGCCGTTGATCTGCGTCAACTGGAACGGGTTGGTGTGAATGTGAAATACGTGGTCGCTCGGATCGGCGTTGACGATCGTCCATTCTTCGACCGCGCCCAACTTCAACCGCTGATCGACGCGGTTCGGGTCGAACAGCATGTCGTCGACCATGAAGGCGAATTCCGGATAGGACGCCGAAGCGGGCGCTTCCGGCTCGATCGTGGAGAGTTTGAGGCGGCGGCTGCCGGTCAATTCGGCGTCGGCGATCGGCGCGTGCGGCGGCGCGGGGAGCGCGGTCGGCAGGTTCATCGACAAGGGATCGCCGGCGACGACGACGTGCGCCAGCGGGCCGGTCGGCGACGGGTAGCCCTGATCGTTGGCGGCGGCATGCAAGGCGTACGCGCCGGCCGCGCCCGCCTGAACGAGCAGATCGACCCGCTGCCCCGGCGCGATCACCATCGTGTCCGCCCGGTCGATCTGCGCCGCCGGAATCCCGTCGTAGGCGATGGCGTGCAGGTCGTGGC
>JAICJJ010000169.1 GCA_025928535.1 Thermomicrobiales bacterium | reverse complement strand
TTGGCGGACAATCCCGGCGCCGAGGTCAGGCCGGTTGCGGTCGATCTCGTCGAAAACTGCTGGGCTGTCGTCATCGCAGTCGGCCTAATGCGCGAGGTAGCGCCAGCCGGCCAATTCCGGCGGCGGCGGCAAATCGACCGGCCCGGCGCCGAGGTCGTCGAAGCAATAGAGCGCGTAGGCGCGGCGGATCACCGGTTGGGCGACGTTGCGGACCGGAATCCCGCCGGCGGTGACGCCATGCTCGGAGCCGGCATGGGCGTGGCCATGAATCGCGAGGTGCGCGCCGGCACGGTCGATCGCTTCCCCGAGCAGGTAACTGCCGAGGAAGGGGTAGAGCCCCAGCGGTTCTCCCGCCAGCGTGTCGGGCGTCGGGCTGTAGTGCAGCAAGGCGATGCGCAGGTCGCCGTCGAGCGTCCGCAGCGCCGCTTCGAGCCGCGCCGCGCGGTCTTTCGTGTGGCGGACGAACGCGCGCATTTCCGGCTCACCGAAATCGCTGGCGCGGGCGCCGGCGAACCCCCCGCCGAATCCCTTGACGCCGGCGACGCTGACGCGGCCGCCGGCGGTGTCGAGCGTGACCGCGTCCCCTTCCAGCAGGTGAACGCCGGCTTCCTGGAGGGCGTCGGCGATGACGGGAACCTGGTCGCGATGGTAGTCGTGGTTGCCGAGCACGGCGACGATCGGCACGGCGACATCGCGCAATTCGTCGAGCAGCAGCCGCGCTTCGGCGGGATCGCCGACGCGCGTCAGATCGCCCGCGATGAGCAGCACATCGGCCTGCCCGGCGAGATGGGTCAGGTGCGGCCGGAGCGTGCCGACGGCGTCGGCGCCGAAGTGGACATCGGCCATGGCGGCGACGCGAATCACGGAAGGTGTTCCACCTCGGCGTCGGTCGGCTCGGGAAAGTCGGCGACGATCGTTTCGTCGACGACGAGCACGCCCGGCGCCAACCCCCGCGCGAGTTCGGCTGCGACCGCTTGCCGCTCGGACGAACCGACCGTGCCGCTCAGAACCAGGCTCCCGCCGCGAATGACGACCTGCACGCCGAGTTCGCCGACGCGCGGATCGTTCGCCAGCGCGTCGCGCACATGCTCCGGCAAATAGGGATCGAGATCGGCCGGCCGGTCCGCCATCGACATCTCCCGACGATCGCGCCGCCAGATGGCGCGCTGGCCGGCCTAAAGCAGGGTCCGTGCCACACCGGAGCCTGGCTCCGCCCGGCTGCGCTCCGGCGGCTTTCGCGTCACGCGGCTAACGCCGTTGGACGGAAAACCAAACGCGATTGTCGCTGCTGAACGAAAACGACGGCTGGGCGTAGAGCACCAGCGTTTTCGCGGCCGAACTGTCGACCACGAAACAGATGTTGCCCCTGACCGTCCCGCCCGGGAACACGTCGGCTCCGAGGTTGAATTCCTGCGAAATCACGCCGCACGAAGGGTCGTATGTCGTGTAGGAGACATTGTTCGCATCGACCGCTTTCCAGGTAATGTCGTAGGCGTTGCCCGTGTCGCTTCCGTTGTACGTCAGCGAAATGCTGATCAGGTAAAACTGCTTGCCATCAGGCGGCGGGTCGTTGAATTGATTCTGGGCGAGGATGACCTTGGTCGCGTTCGGCGTGACGCCGGTGACCTGCACCGTCCATTCGCCCACCGTGGCTGATTGGCCGATCGGGATTGGATGGGTTCGATCGCTCTGCGCATTGCCGGCCGGCGAAGCCTTGCTCCCGGATGCATCGTTCGAAGGCTGCGTCGCGGCGGTTTGCGATGGTCCGGCGGGGGGAGTTTCGAGCACGGCGACGCGGGTCGAGAGATTGGCGACCGTCGATTCCAGAACGGCTACTCGCGTCGACAACGCCGCGACCTGCTGGCGCGGCGTGTCTGACTGCGCGTTGACCGGGCGGTCGGCGAGCGAACTGGCAAGGAGCGCCGTCGAGAGCGCGGCGGCAGCGACGACGAACCCGACGAAGATGCGACTCTGGTTCACCTGGCCCCCCTTCACGAGGTATGTGTGCAATGATTGCACGGGACCAGATCGATTCGCAACCGCCAACGAGACGATCGATGATCGACATGGTGACCAGGGCTGGCGGCGTCAGCCTTGCTCGTCGAGCGCGATGCCGGCGGCCGGCAGCGGGCAGGGCCGGGGCGTCGCGTGGCCGGCGCGCAGCCGGACGTGGCGGCGCGCGGCGGTGACGGCGTAGACGGTGGCGAAGGTCGCGGCCGCGACGAGGACGATCGCCGCGCCGGAAGCAACGTCGGTGTAGTAACTGACGACCATGCCGGCGAAGCCGCAAAGGGCGCCGATCGTCGTCGCCAGAACGAGCATCCGGCCGAACGAATCGGTCAGCAGGCGGGCGGTCGTCGGCGGAATGACGATCGCCGCCGCAATCAGCGTCACGCCGACGATGTTCAGGGAGGCGACGATCGTGGCCGCCAGCGCCAGGGCGAACCCGGTTTCGACCCACTCCGTCCGCACGCCGTAGATTTTCGCCAACCCCGGGTCGAACGTCGCGAAAAGGAGTTGCTTGTAACCGGCGAAGACGGCGATGACGACGGCCGCCGTCACCAGCCCGAGCACGATCAGATCGCGCGTCGAAACGCCGAGGATGTTGCCGAAGAGCGCCGCTTCGAAATTGCGGGTGAACGAGCGGGTTTTCGAGATCAGGGCGACGCCGATGGCGAACGAGGCGGTGGTGACGATGCCGATCGCCGCATCGCCGCCGATGTTGCGGCGTCGGGCCGTGGCGTTGATCAGCAGGGCGGAAAAAAAGCCCCAGAGGCCGGCGCCGATGTAGAAATTCCACGTCATGAGATAGGCGACGACCGCGCCGCCGAAGATCGAATGCGACAACCCGTGCCCGATGTAACTCATCCGGCGCAGGACGATGTAGACCCCCATCAGGCCGCAAAGCGCGCCGGTCAGCGTCGCCGCCAGCAAGCCGTGGCGGAAAAATTCGTACTGGAATGGTTCGAGCAACGCCTGCATCGGCGACCTTTCCCTCCGGTGTCCTCGTTCGCCCGCTCAGGCGCTCGCCCGCGCCGGCTCGCGCTCCGGCATGCGCGAAAACGGTCCGTGCTCGCCCGCTTCGGCCACCAGCACGCCGCCCGTCAGCGGATCGCGGATCACCCGCATCGACGCGCTGAAGGTGCGGGAGAGGATCGGGCCGGTGAAGACATCGACCGGCGCGCCTTGCGCCACGATGGCGCCGTTGACGCAGACGACCCACGGCAGATGGGCGGCGACGGCGTTCAATTCGTGGGTCGTCATCAGTATCGTGATGCCCGACCGGTGCAACTCGACCAGCAGATGGAGCACGTCGTCGCGGGTCTTGATGTCGACGCTGGCGGTCGGCTCGTCGAGGAGGAGGACGACCGGCTCGCCGATCAGCGCCCGCGCCAGGAAGACGCGCTGCTGCTGCCCGCCGGAGAGATCGCGAATGTGCCGGCGGGCCAGCGCGCCGATCCCGAGCCGCTCCAGCGTTTCGCCGACCCGCCGGCGATCTTCCCGGTTCGGCCAGGGGAGCGCGCCCATGCGGCGGATGCGTCCCATCAGGACGACATCTTCGACCGTCGCCGGAAACGACCAATCGACCGTTTCGATCTGCGGCACGTAGCCGATGCCGGGCGGCGGCGCGCCGGGCGTGACCGGCTTGCCGTCGATCCGCGCGGCGCCGTCCACGCGCGGCAGCGTGCCGAGCATCGCCCGCAGCATCGACGTCTTGCCGGCGCCGCTCGGCCCGACCAGACCGACGAAGCGTCCGCGCGGAATCCGCAAGGTCACGTCGCGCAGCACCGGATCGCCGCCGTAGCCGCCGGAAAGCCCGGCCAGTTCGATCGCGTAGGGTTGCGTCATCGATCGCCTTTCGTCGTCGGCTACGGCTGCCAGGTATCCCACGGCTCGATCCCCTGCAGCGCATCGACGTTGCCCCCGAGCGCCGGAATCATCAGCCGCATGTCGTCGAGCATCAGCCCGAGGTAGGTGTGCTCCGGCGCGCCGGGCGGGCCGGGCGGTTCGTCGTCGCGCAATTTGTCGATGTATTTGGCGTTCGCTTCCCGCGCGATCTGCTCCAGCACGTCGCTCGGAAAGACCTCGGAGCCGAAGACGGCCGGCACCTGTTCCCGCTTGATCTGGTCGATCAGCGCCGCCACTTCCTGCGGCGACGGTTCCGAAAAATCGGACGGCTGGACCGCGCCGATGACCGTGAAGCCGTAGCGGGGGGCGAAATAGGCGAACGAATCGTGATAGGTCAGCAATTTGCGATGTTCCGGCGGGACCGTCGCCGCCGCCGCCGCGATGCCGGCGTCGAGTTTGTCGAGCGCGGCGGCGAAGCGTTGTTCGTTTGCCTGGTAATAGGCGGCGTTGGCGGAATCGCGTTTGGCGAGGGTCGCGGCGGCGATCTCGGCGTAGCGCCTGGCGAACATCGGGTTCATCCAAAGATGGGGGTTGGGATGCCCCTCATCCTTGGGAAAGGAAAAGTCGAAGACATATTGATCGGGTTTGATCGTCTGATCGCCGAGGGTGACGATTTCGGCGCCCGATTTCAGATTCGCCTGCGCCAGTTTGAGCGTCGGGTCTTCCAGCGACAGCCCGTTGGCGAAGACGATGTCCGCCTTGGAAAGGAGGATTGCGTCGGACGGAGCCGGTTCGAAGGTGTGCGAATCGCTGCCGTCCGGCACGATGCCGTGCAGATCGATCCGATCGCCGCCGACGTTGCGGACGATCGAACTGATCGGCGCGACCGTCGTCACGACCTTGAGTTTGCCGTCGGCGGCGTCGAGCGAATCGCTCCAGCCGAGGGACGAGGTCGGCGCGGCGGCGGGCGTGGCGTCGGCGGCGCGGGCCGGCGCGGCGAGCGGCGCCAGCAACATGGCGACCAGCGCGACGGCGGCGATGGCGGCCTGCGGCCAGTGGCGGGCAAACGAGCGCGGCATGCGCGACGATTCTCCTTTGGCTCGCCGAGGGTCGGCCGAATCGAACATTGTCGCTCCTGCGACTATTCGCAAGAACGGCATGGGCGATGCTACGCTTTCATGAGACGATGGTCAAGACCGAAACGCGGCCCGGTTGCGGCGGGCAGAGGCGCGCCATGGGCGAGACACGGGCGAAACGAGCGGACGAACGAGCCGGCGACTTCGTGGTCTCCGGCCGGCGCGCCGAATTGGCGGAGCGATTGCGCGCCGCCGGCCAGCGCGTCACCGCCCAGCGGCTGGTGATCCTCGAAGCGCTCGTGCCGGGCCTGCATCTGTCGGCGGACGACATCTACGCCCGGGTCGCGCCGCTGTTGCCGGCCGTCAACCGTTCGACGGTCTACCGGACGCTCGAACTCTTCCGCGATCTGGGGCTGATCAGCGAAACCGATCTCGGCGGCGGCGCGCGGCAATTCGAATTGCTCGACGACCGCCATCATCATCTGATCTGCCGCGCTTGCGGCGAAGCGATCGACGTCGACGACGCGCTCGTCGCCCCGCTGCGGGCGGCGCTGCGCGACCGCTACGGCTTTGTGGCCGGCATCGACCATCTCGCCATCTTCGGCATGTGCGATTACTGCGCCCATGAGGCCGAACGGCGGGAAGGGCTGGGAGACACGGAGTGAACGCGCCGCTGGCGATCCGTCGCGCCGATGGCCTGACCGAGCGCGAGATCGCCGACCTGACCGATGTGCTGGTCGCGGTGGTGGCGGCGGGGGCGTCGGTCGGCTGGCTGCCGCCGTTCGATCCGATGACGGCGGGTTCGTATTGGCTGCGGACCGGCGAGGCGGCGGCGCGGGGCGATCTGGTTTGCCTGGTGGCGGCGATCGACGGCCGGATCGTCGGCACGGCGCAATTGCTGCCGGCCGAAAGCGCCAATGGGCGGCATCGGGGCGAAGTGGCCAAGGTGCTGGTGCATCCGGATTGGCAACGGCGCGGAATCGGCCGGGCCTTGATGGAACGGCTCGACGTCGAAGCCCGCGCCGCCGGCAAGACGCTCCTCATTCTCGACACCCGCGTCGGCGACCCGTCGAACGCGCTCTACCGCGCCGCTGGCTGGACGGCGGCGGGCCAGATTCCGAACTGGGCGCGCGGCGCCGACGGCGCGCTGTACGACACGCAATTCTGGTACAAGCCACTTGCGGACATTCCATGATGCAGTCGTTGGGAAGCGCTCCGCCGCCGACAGTCGGCATGCGGTCGGATCGTTTGGCCGTCGCGGCGGACGTGCTTGCGCGTTGGGTCGCTTCGGACGAGACGAGCGGCGTGGTCGGGCTGGTCGTGCGCCGCGGTCAGATCGTGCTGCATGAGGCGGTGGGACGACTCACGCCCGACGCCCCCGATCCGCTGCCGCGCGACGCGCTCTTCCCGCTCGCGTCGCTCACCAAGCCGATGACCGCGACGGCCGTGATGACGCTCGTCGAAGATGGCCTGGTCGGCTTGCAGCAGCCGGCGCAGGCCTATCTGCCGGAGTTCGCTGGTCCGGGGAAGGCGGCGGTGCAGGTCCGGCACTTGCTGAGCCACACCTCCGGCCTGCGTGACGCGGACGTCGCCGTCCCGACGGAGCCGAACGGCGCCGCTGATCCCGCCGCGACGTTGGCGCGGGAG
>JAICJJ010000300.1 GCA_025928535.1 Thermomicrobiales bacterium | reverse complement strand
CCAGCGCGACGGCGCCGGCGACGCTCATCTTGTCGCCGGGGGAAACGAACAACGGCGCGTGGCTGGGCCGGGTGCGCACGGCCGCGCCGATCGTTTCGCCCCGGTCGATCAGCGGCGTCTGCGCCCCGAAGACGCGCGCCGGTTCGTCAAACGTTCCGATCAGGCGGCTCTTGGCGCAGCCGATCGACGGCCGATCCAGCAAGACGCCGACATGGCAGGCGAGGCCGAAGCGGCGCGGGTGGGCATAGCCCTGGCCGTCGCAGAGGAGCGCGTCCGGCGTCACGTCAAGACGGGCGTAGGCGTCGAGAATCGCGGGAACCTCGCGAAACGAGAGGAGCCCGGGCACGTACGGGAAGGTGACCGGACGCGACGCCGTCGCTGTCGCGATCGGCGTCAGCGCGGGAAACGCGAGGACGACGACGGCCGCGTGGGCGATCGTCTCCCGGCCGCGTCCCGCGTAGGCGTTGTCGATGCCGGCGACCGTCCGGATTTCGTCGAGGGCGATTCCGTCTTCGAGGCTGACACGGGCGGCGAGGGTGGTCTGGATCGTGCGCGCTTCGGCCGGCGAGACATTCCACGGGTGCGACGGTGGGTTCTCCATGATGCGCCTCTTTTGCAAGCACGATGGTCGGCGTGGCGCCCGGTTTCGATCATGCCGGGCCGTAGCCCGGATTGCATTCGGCCGGCCGGCCTCGGCCGCACGCGTAAAGGGAGACTTGCGATGAAACGACGCGCCTTTCTTGCCAGCATGGTTGGCGGCCTCCTGGCCGGACCGCTGGCGACGCGCACGCGGATCGTCGCGGCGCAAGACGCGTCGCCCGTGGCGGCCGCTTCGCCCGTGGTCGGCGCGACGCCGGTCGGAGCCGCGCCGCCCGCGCCCGCCGGAACGGAATATTTCGCCACCGGGTTGAACAACCCGCGCGGGCTTCGGTTCGGTCCGGATGGCGCGCTCTACGTCGCCGAGGCGGGCACGGCCGGCACGCAATATTGCATGAAGGGGCCGGAAGGCGACGAAGTCTGCTATGGCGATACCGGCTCGGTCGCCCGCATTGGCGCGGACGGCACGATCCAGCGGATCATCACCGGCCTTGGCAATAGCGCCAACAAGGGAACCGGGATGAACGCCACCGGGCCGCACGCCGTCGATTTCATCGGCGGCGATCTCTACCTCGTGACCGGATTGGGCGGCAATCCGGACATCCGCAAGAACCTCGGCCCGATCGGCGCCGATCTCGGCATGCTCTTCAAGTTCGCGAATGGGCAACGCTCCACCGTCGCGGACATTTCGGCGTATGAGGCTAAGGCGAATCCGGACAAAGGGGAAATCGATTCGAATCCGTATGCCCTGCAGGCGATGCCGGACGCCACGTTGGCCGTCGCCGACGCGGGCGCGAACGCCGTCTTTTCGGTCGCTTCGGACGGAACCATTTCGACGCTGGCTGTCTTTCCCGCCCGCGAAGCGACGATGCCCGACGGTTCGAAAGCGCCGATGCAGGCGGTGCCGGACGCGCTCGCGCTCGGCCCCGACGGGCGGCTGTACGTCGGCGAGTTGACCGGCTTCCCGTTCCCGGCCGGCGGCGCGAATGTCTCCGTCGTGGCGTCGGGCGGCGAGCCGCAGGTGTTCGCCGACGGCTTCACCAACATCATCGACATCGCGTTCGCCGATGACAAGAGCCTCTACGTCCTCGAAATCGTCAAAGGCGGGTTGGCCAACATCAACCCGCAAGACCCGACGACGATGGAAGGGCAATTGACCCGCGTCGCTCCGGACGGCTCGAAGCGCGTGGTCGCGGGCGCCGGGCTGATCATGCCGACCGGGCTCGCCATCGGCGCGGACAGCATGGTGTACCTGGCCAACCTGGGCGTCATGGCGGGCTCCGCGTCGATCGTGCGGATGCCGCTGCCGAGTTGAGTCGAGAAGTCGAGAAGTCGAGAAGTCGAGAAGAGCGGGCGGCAATTAGCCGCCCCCGTAGTCGTTTACGAGCCGTTGAGGGGCGGGCGGCGGCGCCGTCGCGCAGGCGACGGGCGGGCCTGGCGCCGTTCAGCGGGTCGGGCGGGAAGGGGTGGCGCGCGGCGGCGCGCTCGTCGATCTCGACGCCGAGGCCCGGCCGCTCGTTCGGCCAGAGCATCCCGTCGCGGATTTCCGGACAGCCGGGAAAGACCGCCCGCGTCCGCTCCGGAAAAAGATAGGCTTCCTGAATGCCGAAATTCGGGCAGGCGAGGTCGAGATGCAGGTTCGCCGCGTGCCCGGCGGGCGAGACGTCGCCCGGACCATGCCAAGCGGTGCGCACCCCGTAAAACTCGCAGAGCGCAGCCAACTTGCGGCCCGGCGTGACGCCGCCGATGGCCGAGAGATGGACGCGGATGAAATCTATGGCGCGTTCCTGGATCAGCGGCAGATATTCCGCGGGATTGACGAACAACTCGCCCATCGCGATCGGCGTCGCGGCCTGTTGACGCAACCGGCCGAACCAGCCGATGTCTTCCGGCGCGAACGGGTCTTCGAGAAAAAAGAGCCGGTACGGTTCCAGCGCCCTGGCCAGCCCGATCGCCTGAATCGGCGGCAGGCGCTCGTGGATGTCGTGCAGCAATTCGACGTCGTCGCCGAGCGTCCGGCGGAGATGGGCGAACAGCGGCGGCACGATCCGGACATATGCCGCCGGGTCCCACGCCGGCTGGCGCAACGCCGCCGTCGCCTGATCGATGCCGTAGGTCGCGGCGCCCGGCACGGCGACCTGCGCCCGGATATGGCGAAACCCGAGCGCCAGCAACCGGCGGGCGTCGTCTTCGACCTCGGTCGCGTCCCGGCCGGAGGCATGGGCGTAGAGATCGGCCGCGATCCGGCATCGGCCGCCGAGGAGTTGGTAGAGCGGCAAGCCGGCGAGTTTGGCCTTGATGTCCCAGAGCGCCATGTCGACGCCGCTGAGGGCATTGTTCAGGACCGGGCCGGTGCGCCAGTAGCCGCTCAGATGCAGGGTTTGCCAGAGGTCTTCGATGTCGTGCGGCGAGCGGCCGATCAATTGCGGACGGAGATAGTCGACGACCGCCGTCGCCACCGCGAGCGGCCGCTGGGTGAAGGTGGCGCAGCCGATCCCGGACAGGTCCGGCTCGGTCGTCTCGATCTTGACGACCACCAGCCTGATGCCGTCGGGCGCGGTCAGAATCACCCGCACGTCGCGAATCCGGACCCGATCGTCGCCCGCGTCCCATGGCGACGGCATCAACGGTGAAATGCTCATTCGCCCCCCTCTTCGTGTTTGCCAGAAAACCGGACAAGCGCCGCCACGACGCGTTGCAGTGCTCGATGAGCGGACTGGTCTCGCTGACGATCCCCATCCGTCAGCAAGTCATGCTGGCATGCCGCGCCGATTCGATGTCGCGCTCGATGTCTGCCGCTGACTCTGGTCCGGATGTGATGCGATGCTGGGCCATCAATTCGAGCACCTGCCAGCGATCCAGACCGAGCGACATCGCGACGCGCCCCTGGCTGACCCGACCTTCCCGCAGCAGTTCGAGCGCCAGCGCCAGACGCATCCGATCCGCGACCGCTTCCGGCGATCCGAGCAGATCGATGATCTCTGCCGATACGTCGACGGACACGCGCGCCATCGCCGTCTCGATCTCCGCTGCGACCTCGGATCGACAGTCGCGACGTCCATGATGCCATCTCGCGCTCGGGCGCCGAATTCGTATCAATCGCTTACCGAAAACCCGTAGATCGTCGTCGAGCGAAACGTCTCGCCGGGCCGCAGGACGGCCGAGGGAAACGTAGGCCGGTTCGGCGCGTCGGGAAAGTTCTGCGTTTCGAGGCAGAAGCCGTCGGTTTGGCGGTAGGCGCGGCCGCTTGTGCCGTAGATCGCCCCGTCGAGATAGTTCGCCGTGTAGAACTGGACCCCCGGCTGATCGGTCCAGGTTTCGAGGACGCGGCCGCTCGTCGGCTCTGCGACCCGCGCCGCCAGCACGAGCGACCGGTCGTCGGCCGCCGGCCGGTCGATGACGTAGTTGAAATCGTAGCCGCGGGCGAATCGCATTTGCGGATGATCGTCCCGGATGCGCTCGCCAATCGCGTGGGGCGTCCGGAAATCGAACGGCGTGCCCGCGACCGGCAGCAATTCGCCAGTTGGGATCGATTCGGCGTCGACGGCGGTAATCCGGCTGGCGGCGATCTCGATGACATGGCCGGCGACCGAGCCGCTCCCTTCGCCGGCAAGGTTGAAATAGGCATGGTTGGTCAGATTGAGCACGGTCGGCCTGTCGGTCGTCGCTTCGTAGTCGATCCGCAAGCGGTCGTCCGGCGTCACCGTGTAGGTCACGGTGGTGTCGAGCGCGCCGGGAAAGCCTTCTTCGCCGTCTGGACTGAGCCGCCGCAGCCGGACGCCCGCGCCGTCGCCGTCGTTCACCGCCTCGGCGCGCCAGAGATGGGCGTTGAAGCCGCGGAGCCCGCCATGCAGCGCGTTCGCGCCGGCGTTGGCGGCGATCCGGAAGCGTTCGCCGTCGAGGGTGAAGGCGGCGCCGCCGAGCCGGTTGGCGAGTCGGCCGGTGATGCCGCCGAAGTAGGGGACGTTGCCCGTCACGTAGGCGTCGGTCGTCGGCAAGCCGAGGGTGATGT
>JAICJJ010000459.1 GCA_025928535.1 Thermomicrobiales bacterium | reverse complement strand
GGCGGCAGCGTTCGTCGTGCGCGGCGGGGCCGACGTGGCCGTAGCCGCAGACGGCGCAGATCTTGGCGGTGGTCGTCCGCGAGCCGGTCTCGCCGTCGCCGACCGGCAAGATGACCTTGTCGATCCGGAAGCGGCCCCCTTCGTAGTAGATGATGTTGCGCGGGCCGAATTCGGAGATCGCCAGAAAGCGGGCGCGGGAAACGAATTCGTCCCGGCCCGTCCGCTGCCGCCGTCCCGGCAGGTACGCGGCGAGCGGCAAGCGCGGGAAGTTGTAGCCCGGCAAGAAGCCCTCGCTGGCGAAGTAGCGGTAACTGTAGAAATCGGAATTGACCGTGCCGGCTTCGTCGATCAGCAACAGGATTTGCGTTTCCGCTTCGGCGCGGAGCCGGGTCGCCTGCTTGACCTGATCGGGGCCGGCCGAAGCGTCGCCGGCGATGGCGTGCTGCGTTTCCCGCTGCCGCCAGGCGGACAGGTACAGATGCCGCCAGCGGTCGGCGGCGCGGTCGAACGCGCGGGGAGCGCCGTCGATCGTCCGCTCCAGCCAGCCGGGCGCGAGCCAGGTCGCGCCGGCCAGATCCGGCTCCAGGGCCTCCAGCAGGCGACGGCAGCGGGCGAGCGCGCGCTGCTTGGCGTGGTCGTCGGCGAGACCGTGAGCGACGCTTTCGAGCAGAGGCAATCCGTCGTCGCGCCGGCTCAGGTCGAGCACGTCCTTGAGCGACGTGCCGAGCGATCGGGCGGTTTCGGCCAGCCAGACGGCGTGGAAATGGGAGCGGACGAGTTCTTCGTTGGCGAGGTCGATGCGGGGCGGCAGCACCGCGCCGGCGACCATCTGCGGCTGCCGTCGGAAAAAATACTGGTCGTGCGGCGACAGGGACGAGCAATAGGTCAGGACGAGGGCCGGCTGCCCGCTGCGGCCGGCGCGACCGGAGCGCTGGGCGTAATTGGCCGGGGTCGGCGGCACGTTGCGCATGTTGACGGCGTTGAGATCGGCGATGTCGACGCCCAACTCCATCGTCGGCGAACAGTAGAGGACCGCAAGATCGCCGGCCCGAAAGTCCGCCTCCCGCTCCTGCCGCAGTTCGTCCGGCACCTGCGCCGTGTGTTCTCTCGCCTGGATCGAGCCGAGCGTCAGCGCCAGCCTCGCGTAGAGCTCGGCGAAAAAGGCGTTCGCTTCGCGGTCGATGTTGGCGGCGCGGGCGACCCGGAGTGGATCGACATAAGGCGTGCCGTCGCCGGCGGTCCAGCGGATCGCCGCCGCCTGGAGTTGATAGACCGGCGGTTTGCCATTGCCGCCCGAGGCTTCCAGAAACCCGCCGTAGGCGAGGACGGCGAGGAGATCGGCCGCCAGTGGTTCCAGGTCCACCGTCGGCAGGTTCTTTTCGAGCGAGGAACTCCAGGTCGAACTGCGCCGCAGAAAGCGGCCGAGTTCGCTCCGGCCCGAAATCGTCCGTTCGTCGTCGCGCGTCTTCGGGTCGCGGTAGCCGACGCGAACGACCGGGGCCGCCGGCATCTTCTCGTCGTCTTCCAGCCGCCACGGGTCGCGCAGGAATTGATAGGAGTTGGCGCGAATCCGTTCCTGATGGTCAGGGTCGAGATAGGGAACCTTGATCGCCAGTTCGCGCCGGAAAAAGTCGAGCACGACCTGAGCGGCGTTGCGTCGTTCCTCCGGTGTCGCGTTGGCCAATATCTCGTGGCGGTCCTCCCAGAAGACGTCGTCCGCGCAAAATTCGTCGAGGGTGTCGTAGCGAACCTTCAGCAACCCGGTTTGCTCGAGATTCGGGGTGGTGACGCGCCAGCCGCGCCGCAGATCGAGATAGACGCGGTAGCCGACGACATCGCGCAGCGCTTTTTCCGCGTTCCGGCGCGCCAGCGGGACGGTTTCGGGGCTCGCGGCGTATTCGGCGTCGGGCAGATCGAGGGCGCGGGCGACGGCTTGCGCGATTTCGTCGTGGCCGAGGCCGTCGCGGCCGGCGGCATGGGCGGCGGCGTAGAGCGCGCCGCGGATCAGCGCGACCTGGACGAAGTCATTGAGATGGCCAGCCTGGAGCGAGGCATCTTGCCGGTTGTCCGTGAACGAAAGGAGTTTTTGCGCTTCTTTCGGCAGCGCCGGGCCGGCCGCGCGGAGCGCCCGCACGATCGACAGCGAGAGGACGGTCGTCGCCGTGCTGCGTCCTTCGGTCGCCAGTTCGGCGAGTTTGCCGAAATCGCCGCCGGCCCGGCCACTGTAGGCGACGCCGCAATGCAGGCAGAAGCGAAACGGCGTCGGCATGAACCAGACCGGCAGCGCGCCGCCCCCACCGACCTCGGAGAGCCGGCCGTCGGGGTGGGCGTAACGTTTTTCCGGAACCCACTTCCGGTTTGCCGAGCGCACCCGGAGCGAACCGTCGGCGCGCGCTTCGAGCCAGTCTTCCGGCAGCCGTTCCTCGAGCGGTTCGAGGCTCCATTTTTCTTCGGGATCGGGAAAGAGAAAGCCGGAGCGAGGCGTGGCGCTGCCGTCGGGCGGCGTCTGGTCGCTCAACCGGCGCGGCTCGACGCGGTCGTCGGCGGTCAGCCAATCGACGACGACATATTCCTGGCCGCATTCGCGGCAAAAGGCGAGGGGAAAGAGGCGGCGGTCGCGGTCGCCGGGCACGAAGACCTGGCCTTCCATCGCCAGATGGCGCTCCGGCGCGCGTTCGAGCGAACTGTAGACGGTGTCGCCGCGGCTCACGAATTGATGCAGGCGGAAGGCGAAGACGGGACGCCCCGTGTCCGGATGGGGGATCGCGTAGCCGGCGAGGAGGATCGCCTGCAGGTGGGCGCGGCAGATCTGCGCATCGACGCCGGTTTCCGCCGCCAGCGCCTCGGCCGCCTGCTGGAGCGTGACCGGCGGCTTTCGTTCCAGACGGCCCTGCGCGTCGCGTTGCACGCCGAAGCCGGTTTCGACCCAGGCGGCCAGCGGATGGGCGGCCAGCCGGGGAAACGCCGCCGCCGGATCGTCCGGAACGGTGAACGGTTC
>JAICJJ010000486.1 GCA_025928535.1 Thermomicrobiales bacterium | reverse complement strand
TTCGCCCCGCTCCATCGCATGGAACGCCTCTTCGACATCCTCGAGACCGATGACGCGGGTGACGACGCCGTCGAGATCGAGTTTGCCCTGCTGATACCAAGTCGCCAGCAGCGGAAAATCGCGCGTCGGCAGGCAGTCGCCATACCACGAGACGCGCAACGTGCCGCCGAGGTCGAAAAACTTGCCGAGCGGGAGGCTGTCGATCTGCGATTGCGGGCCGGCCACGCCGATGATGACGCACGTTCCGGCCAGATCGCGGCTGAAGATCGCCTGCTTCGTCGTTTCCGGATGGCCGACTGCTTCGAACGAGTAGTTGACGCCGTGGCCGCCGGTCAAATCCTTGATTTGCGCGACCGGGTCGCCTTCGCGCGCATTGACGGTATGGGTCGCGCCGAATTCCTTCGCCCATTCCAGTTTGCGCGGATCGATGTCGACGGCGATGATCGTCGTTGCGCCGGCCAGTTTCGCCCCCATGATGACCGAATCGCCGACGCCGCCGCAGCCGAAGACGGCGACCGACGTGCCGGGCCGGACCCCGGCCGAATAGAGCGCCGCGCCGACCCCGGTCATCACGCCGCAGCCGATCAGGCTCATCTGCTCCGGCGGCAGCGCCGGATCGTACGGCACACATTGCCGGCTGTGGACGAGGGTGTGGGTGCAAAACGTGCCGATGCCGAGGATCGGCGTCAGCGTTTCGCCATCGCGGGTGCGCATCCGCTTTTCGGCGTTGAGGCTGGCGGCGCAGAGATGCGGCTGGCCGGCGAGGCAAAAGCGGCAGTTGCCGCACGGCGCCCGCCAGGCGAGGATGACGTGGTCGCCGGGCTTGACGTTGACGACCCCTGCGCCGACCTGTTCGACGACGCCGCTTCCTTCGTGCCCGAGGAGGAAGGGAAAGCCTTCCGTGCCGAAGACGCCGTTCTTGGCGGAAAGATCGGTGTGGCAGACGCCGCTGGCGAGAATGCGGACCAGCGCTTCGCCTGGTCCCGGCGAGTCGATCGTGAATTCCTCGATCGTGGCCGGTTCGCCCGGCGCGCGGGCGATCGCCCCGCGGGCGACGGTCTGGCCGGAAGTCGCGTGCGTGCTCATGCGGCGGCTCCTCATCGCATGCTGGCGAATGCTCCTCGGTCCATCGTCGGCGGCGCCGGGCGGGCTGTCAAGCGGGAGTCGGCGAGCGAAACGTGCCGCGTTGCTCGCCTCACGCTTCTCCCGTCAACGGCTGGCCGAAGCGATCCCGGGAAAAGACCTCGCCCAACGGCTTGCGCGCCTTGTGGCCCTGGCCGGTCGCTTGGGCCGGGTAGCCGAACGGGACGATCGCCAGCACATCGAGGTTGTCCGGGATGCCGAGGACCGGTTTGACGGTGTCGAGGCCGTGAAAGCCGACCCAATTCGAGCCGACCCCGGCCGCCCACGCTGTCAGGATCATCGACTGGATGGCGCGGCTGGCGTCGGAGACGGCGAAGCGGGTGTCGTCGATGGCGACGACGATGGCGAGCGGCGCTTCGGCGATGTACGGTCCAGTCGGCGCCAATTCGGCCAGCCGGCGCAACGTGTCGCGGTTTTCGACCAGGATGAAATGCCACGGCTGCTTGTTCATGCTGCTGGCGGTGAGATGACCCGCTTCGACGATGCGGCGGACGATCTCGGGGGGAACGGGCGCGTCGCGATAGTGGCGGACGGCGAGCACCGTGCGCACCGCGTCGAAAACATCCATGATCGCTCCTTGTCGTCCGTTGTCGCGCTTCGGCGCCACCCGTCGAAGCGCCATCATTCCGGGGCGATGCTGCACGTTTCCTGCCAATGCGCGGGGAGCGGCGTCGAACGCTGGCAGGAGGAACTACATGACGGAATCCGCCGCTGAATCATCTCCGGCCCGTGGGGTGGTCTCCGTTCCCAGCCCGTTCGGGTTCGTGGTCACTCTGGAACGGCTGGAAGCGGCGCTCGACCGCCGCGGTCTGACTCGTTTCGCCACGATCGATCACGCCGCCGCCGCGGCCGACGTCGGTCTGACGCTGCGGCCGACGACGGTGCTCTTCTTCGGCGATCCGCGCGTCGGCACGCCGCTGATGCAGGTCGCCCCCGTGTTGGCGCTCGATCTGCCGCTCAAACTCATGGTCCACGCCGACGCCGCCGGGCAAACCTGGGTCAGTTGCGACGCGCCGGACTATCTCGCGGACCGCTATGGGCTGCCGGCCGCGTCGCCGGCAGGTCTGGCGGGCGTTCCGGCGCTGATCGCGGCGACGCTGGCGGCTTGACGGACGAGCAGGGAGGCGGTTCGGCGCCGCGCGGCAAACGTCGCCGCCCGTGGCCGCGGAGGTCGGCTGAAGACAACCTCATGTCTCGGCCGTCGCGCCAGCCCAACTCGCTCGCTCCGATGGCGTCATACCCGTTCCCTGGAGTGGGCGTCGCTTCACATGGAGGACTGTGGATGGATCTGCCATGGGCTTTGGGATTTCGTGCGGCGCGGCTTCGAGCGCCGGGCGAGGCGCGACTTACGCGCCACGCTCGACGTCGTCTGCCACGGGCGTTTCTGTTGAATCCGTCGCCTATTGCTTGAGCGCCTTGAGCGCTTCGATGACCGGCTGTGCTTCGTCGGTCAGCGTGCTTGCCACGGCGTCGAACGCCTGCTGGGCCGGCGTGTTGTCGACGAGGATTTGGGCGAGCCCCTTGCCGATGATCTGGTCGCCATTCGGAATGTCGACGCGCGCCGAGTCTTGCTGCCGGGTCTTCGGCAGTTGATCGACGGCGACCTTGTAATTCGGATTCTTGGCGAAGAAATCCTGCATCTCCTTGCTGGCGA
>JAICJJ010000133.1 GCA_025928535.1 Thermomicrobiales bacterium | reverse complement strand
GCTCTGGGTCTTCACGTATCGCTTTTACGACGCCGACCCGGCCAATCTCGCCGACCTGCTGGCGACGGCCGCCGCCAATCCCGCGCCGCAAACGGCGGCGATGTACCGGCGGCAATCGCATGCCGCGGCGGCGCACGACGCGATCGCACGGCTCGGCGGGATCACGTCGCCGACTCACGTCATCGCCGGCGCGGAAGACCAATTGACGCCGCTTCGCTTTTCGGAGGCGATCGCGGCGGCGATTCCCGGGGCGCGGCTGTCGGTCATGCCGAATGTCGGCCACGGCATGTTTTGGGAAGCGACCGAAGCGTTCAACGATCTGGCGCTCGGCTTCATCCGCGCCGCCGGTTGACCGTCCGGCGCGCCGCTCGGACAGGGAGGAGATTCGATGGAACGCGAAGTGATCGGCTCGACCATCGTCTTCGCGCCGCATCCGATCGACGCGGCGCTGGAAGGGCTGGCCGCGGCCGGCTACCGGGCGGTCGAAATCGGCGCGGTCAAGGGGTGGTTCGAACACATCGACCCGGACACCGTGTCCGACAAGGAGATCGACCGGATCGGCCGCAAGTTGGCCGACCTCGGCTTGACGCCGGTCAGCCTCAGCGGCCATTCGGCGCTGCAAACCGAGGACGGCGCGGCCCGCTTCGGCCGGGCGATCGACATCGCCGCCGCGCTCGGGATGCGGATCGTCAACACCTACACCGGCGACGCCACGACCGACGAAGAGATCGACGCCTACTTCGCCAACGTCGCCGAACTGTGCGACCGGGCGGCGAACGCGGGATTGAAGATCGGCATGGAAACCGACAGCAACATGCTGCCGACCGCCGAAGCCGGGCTGGCGATCCTCGACCGCATTGGCCGGCCGGACATCCTCGGCTTCAACTACGACCCCGGCAACGTCGTCTACTACACCGGGGCCGATCCCCAGACCGACGTTCGCTTCGCGCTCGGCCGGATGGTCCATTTCCATTTCAAGGACAAGATCGGCGGCAAGGGGGTCTTCAACTTTCCCCCGCCGGGCGACGGCGAACTCGATCTGATGGGGCTCGTCCGCCAATGCGAGGCGGCCGGCTTCACCGGGCCGTTCAGCGCCGAAGTGGAATTCGACGACAAGGGCTGGCCCGATCTGGCCGGCTGTCAGGCCGCGGCCAATCGTTCGGTGGAGAATCTGCGGCGGATGGGGATGTTGCGGGCGTAGATGCGTCGGTCAATGCCGCGTGGTCGTGTCGATGGTGCCGCGGCGGTCGATGGCGCTGCATCGTGGCAATGTCGAAGCGTCGTGCCAGTGGCGCCGCGGCGGTCGGTGTCACAACGTCGCGGCAACGGCGCAAGGTCGTGCCAATGTCGAAGCGTCGTGCCAATGTCGAAGCGTCGTGCCAATGGCGCCCGGCGCTAAAGACGCCGGGCTGAGCCGATAACCCGGCTGAAGCTGGCTAATTAATGGCCGATCATCGGATCGGTTTGCTCGATTGGCGCATCTTGCAATCCGATTGTCAACGATCTGCGGGCAATTATCGAGCCGGCTTTAGCCGGGTTATTGGCTCCGCCCGGTGTCTTTAGCGCCGGGCGACGCGGGCAGAATGTGAGGTATTTGCTCGGCGCTCCGGACCCTCCGCTCCGCTTCACCCGTCGGCCGGCGCCGCGACGCGGTCCGCTTCGGCGTGTTTCGCCATTTCCACGGTCACGGGCTGCGTCTCGTCGATCCAGCGCCGCAGCACGTGGCTGAGCATGCCGGCGCCGACGATCGGCTCCGGGCCGGGATCGAGCCATTCCGGATGGAAGACGAACGGCTCCGTCTGCGGTCCGCCGAGCCCGCCATGGTTGCCGACCAGTTCTTCGAAGGCGGCGGTTTCTTGCGTGTCCGGGTTGTAGTAGCCCATCACCAGGATGTCGGGGCAATTCGGGAATGTGTCTTGCCGGCGCAGGTGACGGGCGGCGTTCGGCTCGAAGATCGTCAGCGGATCGACGCCGTCGAGCCGATCGCTGTCGAGATAGCGGATGCCTTGCGTCCCGAACACGATCGGCCCTTCCGTCGCCGAGCGGACCATGGCGAAACTGACGTTGGGGTGGGCGACGAGGCCCGGCAGCAACCGGGGAAAGGCGTCGACGATCTCTTCGTAGGTCATCCGTTGCGGCCAGCGGGGAAAGGAGATCAGCCCAAGATTGCCCGAGGCGACGACGACGACGTCGCTCGCCTTTGCCCGTGTCTGGTCGCCCGCGTCGCCGGCCAGACCGGCCAGCCGTTCGCGCTGGTTGGCCCGCGTCAGCTGCCGCATCAGGCGGGCGGTCGATCCCTGGCCTTGCAGGGCGGTCGCCAGCGCCGCGTTCAGATTCTGGATTTCTTCCTGAAAGTCGAGAAAGCCGCTGACGCGCTGCGCCGGATCGATCAGGCTGTCGACCACCTCGGCCAGCGTCCGGCCGGAGCGCTGGAGAAAGGTGGCGCCCATCGACTGGCCGTGGTCGGAAAGGACCACGAACTCGTACGGGCGGGGCGCGTCGCGCGCGATCCGTTCCAGATAGGCGAAAACGCGGTCGAGCGTCCGCAAGATCTTGAAGGCGTCTTCCCGGTCGATACCGGAATGGTGGGCCACTTCGTCGTAGGCGAAAAAGGTGTTGTAGACGACCGGAAGGCCCCGCATCATGTCGGAGGCGAGCATGAAGCGGCTCGCTTCTTCCATCCAGGTCGTCGTCGCGGCCCGGACGAGGGCGTATTTCCAGGTGCGGCGGATGCGCGGCCGGACATCTTCGCGAACCTGCCGCCACGCCTGCCATCGCTCCCGGGCGATGTCGGCCAGAAAGAGGCTCAGGCTGCGGCCGAAAAGATAGGGCGTGAAGAAGTAGCCGATGTAATCGGCCGATTTGAGCCGGTCGCGATCGGTCAGGGTGCTGAAGACGCCGATGCAGTCGGGCGCGTCACCGGAAAAGGCGTTCCAGCGGCTGCCGCCGTTGCCGGCGAGGATGCCCTGGCCGGACGACAGGCGCCGCTCCAGTAGTTGCGCCGTCTGCATCTTGCTCGAAACGAGGAGCGCCCCTTCTTCCTTGTCCCACCAGCGAAAGGCGGGGATGCCGGTGTTGTCGCCGAGCAGGATGCCGGCCTGGCTGGCCGAGGTTTGCGACGAAAGGTCCGGCTCCCAGCGGGTGACCTGATGGGAACCGGAGTCGCGCCAGCGGCGCAGCGTCGGCATGTCGCCGCGCGCCAGCGCCCGCTCCAGGATCGGCTCGGCCAGGCCGTCGATTTCGAGAAAGACGATCCCCGGTTCGTCCGCGGTCGGCGCGCCGCGATAGCGGGCGCGCAGGGCGCGGGTGACGAATTGATCGTAGCCCCCTTCGTCGTTGAGGGAAAAGAGCGAGCCGATCGCGGTCGAGAGGACCGACAGCAAGAATGCGACGAGGATGGCCGTCCAGAGGTCGGCGACGACCACGCCGGTCAGCCCGAACCATTCCCCGAGCCGCGCCGCCAGCATCACCAGCACGCCGGAGAGGAGGATGCTCAGGATCGGAAAGACGATCGGATGGGCGCGGGCGGCCAGTTGATAGAAGACGGGCCAGGCGATCGCCTGGACGACGGCGAGCGCCAGCGCCAGCCAGAGCGCCGTCCAGAAACTGCCGAGGTCGAAGCCGGGAATCACCCAGGCCAGCAGCCAGAACGCGACGGCGTAGATCGGCACGGCGATCAGCGCCCAGCGGGCGAGGCGGCGCATCGGGGAGGGTCCTCCCTTCCAAGACGGCGAGTCGGCAAGACGGCGAGTTGGCTGGCCGCCGCCATGATTGGGATGATACGCGCCGAGGCGGGCTCCGGATGACATGCCTCCGTTCTTTCGTCATGCCGAGTCTGTCGAGGCATCTCGTCGATGCGTGTTCAGGGGAACGAGATGCTTCGCCTGCGGGCTCAGCATGACGGTGGCGGGAGCACGCGTCGCCGGTCGTTGACGCTCGCCGGGGCCGGTGCTACCGTCCGCGGCGAAATCGTTCCCGTGGCTCCTCGGACGTTTCCCCTGCGACAAGGAGGATGCCGTGATCGACCGCGATCAGCAGTTTGGACAAGGTCACGTTTCCCGCCGCGCGCTTTTGTTGCGCGCGGGCGCGCTCGGCCTGACCGCCGCCCTCGTCCCGGCGGCCGAGGCGATCGTCGGGCGCGGCTCCGGGGCGGCGCTGGCGCAAACGACGGTCAGTTGCCCGCCCGCGGCGACGCCGAAAGCGGCCGGCACGCCGATGCCATCCTCCGGCAAGAAGATCGGCGTCAGCGTCGCCTACCTGTCGGTTCCCTTCTACGCCAATTTCAAGACCGGCCTGGCGGACGGGGCGCGCGATTTCGGCTTCACCTACGATCTGCGCGACGGCAAGGGCGACCCCGCGACCGAAGTCGCCAACATCCAGAATTTCATCGCCAGCAAGGTCGATCTCATCTTGCTGACGCCAATGAGCGCCGGCACGATTCCGGCGATCAAGCAAGCCAACGACGCCGGCATCCCGGTGATCGAGGTCAACAACCGGGCCGGCTTCGGCAGCAATCAGGTCAAGGTCGTCACCTACGTCGGCGCCGACGACGTCGAATACGGCCGGCTCCAGGGGCAGTTGCTCGACCAGACCTTTCAGGGCAAGCCGACGTCGATCGGCTACGTGATCGGCATCACCGGCACCTCGCCCCAGGTCATGCGCTCGCAGGGCTTCAAGGGCGAGATCGCGAAGCAGCCGAACTACAAGATCGCGGCCGAGGTCTCCGACGATTTCGACAGCGCCAAGGCGCTGGCGGTCACCCAGGACCTGCTTTCCCGCTTCCCGAAAGGCCAACTCGACGTCATCGTCATGCAAGGCCCGGAAGGGGTCGCCGCCGCCGATTTCGCGCGCAAGAACGGCCGGGAGGAAGTCAAGTTCATCCTCGGCGACTACCCGGCCGATGTCCGCCAGGCGATCATCGACGGCTACATCGTCGGCACGGTCGACCAGGACCCGTATCCCCAGGCGTATCAGGGGATGCGGATGGCCTGGCTCTATCTGAATGGCCACGATGACCAGATTCCGAAGCCCGATTTTCTGCCGCTGCCGATCATCACGAAGGCGAACGCGGAACAGACGCCGCCGGCGTGGGGTTGCTAGCGGCCGGCGATTGACGGATTCCGTCCGGTAGGGGCACGGCATGCCGTGCCCGATCGGCCGCAGGCCGATAGATCGTGGTTGGATGACCCGGTTGTGGCTCTCCGAGCCACAGGGCACGGCATGCCGTGCCCCGACCACGCGCCTGCGAAAACGAACGGAGGAGATCGCCACGCCTCACATCGGCATGAAAGTCTACGATCTGCAGTGGTTCACGACCTTCGGTCTGGAGCCGGCGACGGCCGCGCGGATGCTGCGCGACGACGGGGTCGACACGGTGCTGGTCAGCAACCGGATCGACCCGCTGCCCAATTCCGGCGTCGATCAGCGCGACTATCTGGCCGCCGCGACGACTCGGCTCGCGGCCTACGACGACCGCGTCTGGAGCGAGGCGCTGCGTGACGCGGGCTTGCAGGTCTACCAGACGACCGCGACCTTTTTCGACCCAACCGCGCTCGAGCGCTTCCCCGACGCCTGGCCGATCGACGCCGACGGCTCGCCCGAAGCCGGCTTCGACTGGTATCTCGGCGTCTGCCCGACCGACGACGCGTATCTCGCCTGGAAAATCGACCGGGTGCGCCGGGTCGTCGACGAATTGCGGCCGGACGGCTTTTTCCTGTCGTTCACCCGCTTTCCCGGCTTCTGGGAAAACTGGACGCCGGACTATCGTTTCACGAACGCCGACCGCTTCTGCTTTTGCCCTCGCTGCCGGGCGCGCTTCGCGGAGACGACGGGAATCGTGCTGCCGCCCGGCGACGCGGCGGCGCAAGCGCGGTTCATCCTCGATCGTCACGGCGACGCCTGGACCGACTGGCGGTGCGATCAGATCATCTCCGCCATCGGCCGAGTTTCGGCGGCGGCGAGCGAAATCGTTCCCAACCTGCCGATCATGCTGAACACGCTCGCCTTTCCGGCGAGCGATTTCGACGGGCTGAACGTCCGGCGCGAGATCGCGGCGCAAGACCTGACGCGTCTCTCGGCGGTGGTCGATCGCTTCGAGTTGATGACCTATCTCCAGATCTTGCGCCGCTCGCCGGAATGGCTCGGCCCCGTCGTCGCCGACGCCCGCCGCCTCGCGCCCGACCGCCCGCTCTATTGCACGTTGCAGGTCGCGCCGCTTTACACCGAAGGCGTCCATGCCGGGCGGGAACGGGCGTCGGACATCACCGCCGACGACCTCGAACGGGCGGGCCGGGCGGCGCTGGATGCCGGCGCGGACGGCCTCGTTTTCTATCACTGGACCGATTTCCTGCTCGACGAAGCGGCCGGCGGCCGGAAGCGGCAGGTCTTGCGGGCCCTCGCTCATGGTTGACCGCGCGCCGCTGCGCCTCGGCGTCAGTTACTTCGGCAACCGCTTTCCGCATCACGCCGCGCGGGATCTGGCGGCGCTCGCGGCGATCGGAGCCGATTATGTCGTGCATGTCATGTCGGAAGCCGATCTGCGCTGGAATCCTGACACCATGCGGCAATTGGTCGAAATCGGCCGGGGCAACGGCCTGAACGCTTGGCTGGCGCCGTGGGGCGTCGGCGGCGTCTTCGGCGGCGAGGCCCCGAGTTACGCCCTCGGCGAGCAACCCGAGGCGTGCCAACGGGACGATCAGGGCCGGTCGCTGCCGGCGCTCTGCCCGCGGCGGCCGGCATTCTGGACGCTGCTCGACGCCTGGTTCGACGCCGCCGTCGCGTCCGGCGCGCAAACCGTGATGTGGGATGAGCCGCATCTCGCCGCGGGCGGCCAGCCGGACGGCCGCTGGGCCTGCCGCTGCGAGATCTGTCAGGCCGTCTGGCGCGAACGCTTCGGCCAGACGATGCCGGTCGCGCTGACGCCGGAGGTGCAGTCATTTCGTCGCGATCTGCTGGACGACACGCTGGCGCGGCTGGTCGAGGCGGCTCGGAGACGGGGGCTGGAAAGCGCGGTCGTCCTTCTCGCCGACGACACGTACGACCCGGATCGCTGGCGCGCCGCCGCGTCATTACCGGGCGTGCGCTGGTTCGGCGCGACGCCGTATTGGGTGTTTCACGGCGTGCCGCCAGCCGCCATGCCCGCTTACGTCCGGGAGTGGGCGGCGCGCATCGTCGCCGCGACGGACGGCTTGCCGGCCGCGCCGATGGCGTGGTTGCAGGCGTTTCAGATTCTCGCCGGCCGGGAAGCGGAGATCGAGGAGGCGGCCGCCATCTTCGCAGCGAGCGGCGTTCGCTCGC
>JAICJJ010000121.1 GCA_025928535.1 Thermomicrobiales bacterium | reverse complement strand
GCCGCGCGCCTCCTCGAACATCGCCAGGAGTTTGCCCGGGTCGAGATCGAGATAGGTCGCGTAATTGCGCACGATGCCGCGCTGATAGATCAGCGGCGGCAAGTTGGCGAAATGCTCGTCTTCGAGGGCAGCGAGGTGGTGGCGATTGATGCGGGTCGCCTGCTCCGCCTCTTTGAGCGTCACGCCCTTATGGGCGCGCGCTTGCCGCAACGTGTCTCCGAAGACACCCATTGGTGCTTGCCGGCTCCCCTCTCCCGGACGCGGCGCGTCCGGCTCCCCAACGACCGGCCCTTTGTCGGGCGTCCGGTTCCGTCTGCCCGCGCTCAGCCCATCCCGCTGCGCGCGCCCCCTGCGACGGTGACCCTTCGACAACCACTATAGCAGGTCACGACCGGCGTCGTTTCGGCTCCGCGTCGCGTTCCTGGCCGCCCAGCCACCCATCGAGCAGCGGCGTCGGCTGACCATGGCTCGAAATGTCGTACGCCGCCGCCCAGACCTCATCGACCGGGAGCCACCAATTTCCGAGCGACGTCGCGCAGGGCGCCGCGTCGTGCGCATCGACGACGCGGCGGTGCGAAAACGCCCAGCGATTGGCGCACCAGCCGCGCCCACCCGACTCGGACGGACGAAAGTCGCGACACGTGCGGCATACGCGCGGCAAGTCGGGCGCCAATTCCGGACCGATCACAATGTCCGGCAGCGCATCGATGAAATCAACGATCGAGGCGGCGCCCTCAGGAGAATCGTCCGCTGTCGTCCGAATCTCGTCGTCGTGAACTGCCAGCCCCCGGAGCGCGGCCGGCCGGTAGCCGAATCGCGCCGAATCGTTGCGTGGCGCCGCGTCACGCGCGGATTCGACCGACGCCCCCTCCTCGCCTGCCAGCCGGTCGACGATCGCATCGAACAGCGCTTCAGGATCGGAATCCCAACTCGGATGCGCCAGTTCGCTCGTCGCCGGCTCCGGCTCCGGTTCGGCGATCGGCTCCTCGAATGCGTCCGCTCCGGCCTGCGGCTCCGGCTGTGCGGTCGCGGACCCGCGCAAATGGATGAATCGGCCAAATCCACCGAACATTCCACGTGTCAGCCACGATTCGGCCGCTGGCGCGCGCACCGCGTCGTCATCCACGTCGTCCCACTCGTCGAGGCCGAACGCGTCACGATCAGCCGCCGGCTCCATGTGATCGACCGCCAAGGTCGAGACGAATTGCTCCGCCATGTCATCGATGTCGTCATCATCCACCTCGACGACGCCATCAGCCTCATCCAGCGGTTCATTTCGGCAAGTCGCCGCCGGTTCGCCACCCCAAGGCGACTCGCCGAGCAACGGCTCCGGATCGGCCGCCGGCAATGATGCGGCGGCGACGACCGGTTCCTCGAACAGGCGCCGTGGGTCGAGGCGAATCCGCTCCCGATACGCTTCTCTCGCCTTGATGATGGCCGAACGGGCGTCGAGGTCTCGATACGACGCCGCGGGATCGGAGACGGGCACAGGCTCGGACGCGGGAGCCGGCGCCACGCGCACCTCGCTCAGAACCACATCTTCGCGCGGCCCCTCGGCCGGAGCGAGCGTTGCTTGCAAGAGCGCGGCGATGTCCGTATCGGACGCCGGCGCGACCGGGCGCGCCGCGAACGAAGCGCCGGATGCGCCATCGTCCGCCTCGACGTCATCTTCGAACTTGCCCGCTTCCCACAAACTGTGAGACCACGCGTCGCGACACGCGAGCTCGTTTTTCCGAACCATGATGAGGAGGTCGCTCGTCGTCTTGCGCGACGGATGGTGACACCAGCCGCTGCCGGCCAAGCCGGCTTCCTGAAAGAATCGGCACGATCCGCAGCGCTGCCTTCCCATCGCATCCTCGCCTTGGCCCGATCGCGCGCCGGCTCGCCCACGAACCGCATCGCCTCCCGCGGTGCGGCGAAGCGACGTGCCGGGGAAGTAACGCGGCCTTGCTCCTGGGGGTGAGGCGTTCCGTCGCCTCGGCCCGCATTCTAGCAATGACGCCAGGGGTTGTCTATCAGACACGACCCCTCGACCCCTCCCGGCGCGCGGCCGAATTCTCGCACTCGGCCGTGCGCCGGCGGCGTTGTATACTGAAGGACCGTCGGACATGCGCGGTGATCGTGGCATGTCCCGTACAGCCGCACGATTTCACGATTCAGTCAGTTCGAGGTTTCGCCGCGATGTCGTTCAAACCGATCATCCCGCTTCGACCCTCGGCGTCGCCGCAGCCGCTGGCGTCCAATGGCAAGCGGTTCCACATCTGGACGATCGGCTGCCAGATGAACGAGGCCGACAGCGCCAAGATCGCCGCGTTGCTGCAGGAAGCCGGGTACCGCTCAACCGACGCCGAAGACGAAGCGGACATCGTCGTGCTCAATTCCTGTGTCGTTCGGCAAGCCGCCGAAGACAAGGTCGCGGGCAAGTTGAACTCACTCGTCCGCCTGAAGCGGCAGCGGCCCGATGTCTTCGTCGTGCTGACCGGCTGCATGGTGACGAACCAGCAAGACGCGCTGCGCAAGCGCTTTCCGCACGTCGATCTCTTTTTCGACCCGTCCGATTTTTCGGCGCTCGAGCGCATCGCGCCCGAAATCGCCGAATTCGACGACGATCTCCAGCAACTGCCGCACTATTACCAGCCGGAGACGGCCGACACAGCCGGCGTCACCGCCTTCATCCCGATCATCTACGGCTGCAATTTTCTCTGCTCCTACTGCATCGTGCCCTACCGGCGCGGCAAGGAGCGGAGTCGTCCGGTCGCCGACATCGTCCGCGAGGTGGAAACGGTCGTCAGCCGCGGCGCGCGCGAAGTCACCCTGCTCGGGCAGACCGTCAACGCCTACGGGCATGATTTGCCCGACCGGCCGGGGCTGGCCGATCTGCTGCGCGCCGTCGACGCCGTGCCGGGTCTCGATCGGCTGCGGTTCCTGACGTCGCATCCGAAATACATGGCGGACGAGATCATCGACGCGATGGCGGATCTTCCGTCCGTCTGCGAGCACATGAACCTGCCGGTCCAGGCCGGCGACAACGAGGTGCTGCGGCGGATGCGTCGCACCTACACCCGCGAATATTGGGCCGACCGCATCGCCTACACTCGCGAGCGGATGCCAGGCGTCACCATCGCCACCGACATCATCGTCGGCTTTCCGGGAGAAACCGACGAGCAGTTCCAGCAGACGTACGACCTGCTGGACGCGACGGTTTGCGACAAGGTCCATCTGGCGATGTATTCGCCGCGACCCGGCACGCTCTCGGCCCGCTGGGACGACGACGTGCCGCACGAAGAAAAATGGCGGCGCCACCACGCGCTCGAACAACTCCAGGAACGACTCCTGACCGAGCGGAACGCCAGCCGGCTTGGGTCCGTCGAGGAGATTCTCGTCGAAGGCAAGGCGAAAGGACGCTGGACCGGCCGGTCGCGTGGCAACACGCTCATCCATTTCGACGATCAGCGCGATCTGCTCGGCAAACTTGTCGACGTCAGGATCACGCAAACCAGCCCGTGGTATCTCATCGGGGAGCCGATCGGTTCCCCACGCTGAAGTGACGCAGGCCGCCGGGATCGACAATCCGGCGAGCGAACGAAGAGAGGGCAGTTCACGCGTGGCGCAACGGCATCAGACAACCAGGCGAACACTCGTCGACGACGCGAACCAGGCCGCACTCGATGCGCGGTGGGAAGACGCGATCGGGCTCAACCGCGAAATTCTCGAGCATCTCCACAAAGACGCGGAAGCGTACAACCGGCTTGGCCGCGCCTATCTCGCGTTGCAACGCTTCGACGAAGCGGCCGACGCCTATCGTGAGTCGCTGCGGGTCGATCCGGCGAACCTCATCGCCCGCCGCAACTTGCAGCGGCTCGACCAGCTGCGCCATCGCGCCGGCGCCGTGCCGGAAGCGGCGATGGAGCCGACTTCGATGCCCCGCACGACCGTCTTCATCGAAGAAGTCGGCAAGACCTGGGTCGACGAGTTGATCAATCCCGCCGACGCTGGCCTGCTGGCGGAAGTGCTCCCTGGCGAACAACTCGAGCTCGTCGCCGATGGCGATCGCCTGCTCGTGAAACGACGCGATGGGGCGCTCCTTGGCGAAATCGAGGCGGTCACCGCCGGCCGCGTCCTCGAGTTGATGGCCAAGGGCAACCGCTACGAAGCGTATGCGCTCGGGCTCTCCGGGCAAAGCCTGCGCGTCATCCTGCGCGAGTCGTATCATGAACCGTCGCTCGGCAGCACCGTGTCGTTCCCGCGCCAGATCACCTCGCGCACCTACATGCGGGAGCGCGACCTGCTCCGCCAGCGCGACGAATCCGATTTTCTCTTCCTCGATGAAGACGACGACGAAGACATCGACGAAACGGCTGCGTCCGAAGCCGACGAGGAAGAGTCGAACGAGACGGACGACGCCGCCCTGGAAGACTCGATTCCCGTTGTCGACGAGGAAGAAACGTCGATCTGACTCGGGATTTCGGCGTCCCGCGCAGACCGGGCGGCAAAGTCGCGGCGTCTCGACGGTCCGCCGCCACCCGCAACGATTGAATCGCTGCTTTCCCCACAGGGAACTGAGACACGGACGCCGGCTCGATTTTGGCCGGCGTCGTGCTTCTCGTGGCCCTGCGGCACCCACGATGCCCTGCTGAATCGCGCCCCATTTGCACAATCGAGCGGCGCGCGACGACAGCGGGCGCCAAGACCGACTCCGCAAACGGCGCCGCGGAGGTAGCCAGCGGCGGCGATCCGTGATATCAACGAAGCGCAACTCACCTCGATACTCTCCCGAAGGACTCGACGCCTTCCCGATTCCGAGTCCTTGCCGAGGCGGCGACGCGCTGCACCCGCGACCTGGTTGGCGATCGTCCGGCAGCCGCTCGAAAAGGAGGCTCACCCCCGAATCAGGACCTCCCCGACTACGCGACGTTGCGAAAGAAGGAGGGTCCCATGGCCACCCATCCGTCGGAGTTCTCTTGGAGCAGGAGTTTCCGAAAATGGCGGAGCCGTTTTGTTCCGCCCCAGTTGATCGCGCCCGTCGCGCTCTTGCTGAGCGGCGCCCTCTTCAACGGCGCGATCGACGGGACTGCTTCGACCGCGTCCGGGCCGTCGCTCCCTGCGACATGCGCCGCCATACCGTTCAACGCGGTCGACTTCGCCGATCCCACGACGATCGACAATCAGTACTTCCCCCTGATCCCTGGCATGCAGTTGAGCCTGAAAGGGCGCGCCGACTTCAAGCGCCATCACGAACTGTTCACGGTCACGGACCTGACCAAGACGATGGGGGGCGTGAAAACGCTCGTCATCTGGGATCAGGATTTCAGCCAGGGTCGGATTCAGGAAGCTGAACTTGCATTCTTCGCCCAGGACGACGCGGGCAACGTATGGCTGCTCGGCGAATATCCGGAGGTGTATAAGCACGGGAAATTCTCCGGCGCGCCCGACACCTGGATCATCGATCACGCGGGGTCGGAAGCGGGCATTCAGATGCCGGGCGATCCGAAAGTCGGCGATCCGCCATTTCCCAACGCCAACGCGCCCGATGTCGGCTTCCTCGACTGCGCGCAGATCATCAAGACGGACGCGAGGACCCGCGTGCCGGCTGGATCGTTTGACTCCCTCGTGGTGACCCAAGAGTGGAGCCCGCTCGACTCACTCCACCAGTTCCAGCTCAAGTTCAACGCGCCAGGAACAGGGCTCGTTCGCGTCTCGGCGAATACGAAGCGCGGCGAACGTCTGCATCTGCTGGATTCGACGACGCTTTCGCCGGCCGACATGGAGGCGGCGCGCACGGCCGTACGCGCCATGGACGAGCACGCCTGTCAGGTGCACGACTGGTACTGCGCGCTCCCGCCGGTCGAGTGATCGGCGACGCGCCGGTTGCTCGTCGCTCGCGAAGACGAGTCGACGGGTCGCTGGCGGCGCTACCCTTCGATGACGAACAGGAGCGCGAGCATGATGACGAGCAGGATGCCGCCGACAATCAGCAGTCGCCGCAGATCGCCCATGATGTAGGCGTATTCCTGCGCGCGCGTCAGCGTCAGCGACCGCGCGCCGCCGCGCAGCAGGCCGCCCGAGGGCTGCGTTCGCGCTCGGCGACGCGTCGCCGGAACCGGGGCCGCAGGCGCGGTCGAGGCGACTTCAACGGGTGCGCCGACGCTTGCGTTGCGCGCCTCCATCGCCCGCAACTGCGCCCGCGTCGGCTTCCGCGCGGTCGGTCGATTGCCCCCTGTCCGGGTCGGCTGTGGATTGCTCACGTTGCTCCCAATTCGATTCGCTTGTCTGGCGCGCCTGCGCTCACTCGCGCACGCGGTACGGCACGTCGAAAATCGTGGCCGGAGTCGCGGTCGACGATTGGTCGGTCCGTCGCTGCCGCAGCCCCATCGCGTCGAGATGCTCGTCGATCAACCACGCCGGCGCGATCTTCGGCAGCAGCCGCACCATCAGCAGCACGCAGGCGACGACGACGCCGACATCGTCCAGTTGACCGACGCCCGGCAAGAAATCGGGCAGCACGTCGATCGGCCACAAAAAGTAAAGCAAGGCAAACATCGGAACGGCGTTTTTCAGCCAATTGACACGCGGATCGCGGTACAGCCGCCAGGCGAGCCGAACCTCGTCGATCATGTCTCGTTCCAGCAATGTTTCCGAGCCGGCGAACGCCGATTTGACGTGGTCGTCAGTCATGGTCGTCCTTTCGATTGGCCCCGTCCAGTATAGGCGACGACGACGGTTCAAAAAGGTTCCCGGCCGCCGACGCTTCATCCGCCAGCAGCCGCCGCGCGGTTTCGGCCGCCTGCGGCGTATTGGCGTTGACGAACGAACGCAAGTCAGGGTCGAAGCGCCGCACCGTGGCCTCATCCAATTCGCGCACCGCAACCTGATCGAAAAAGCCGATCACCTGCAACTTGTCCGCGTCGAGCCGGCGCTCGATCGGGGCGAGGCAGGGGCGTCCGTAGATCGCGTGCAGCGTCTGCAAGACCATGCCGCGACCCTGCCGACTCTCGCCCGGGAGCGCCGGGATCAACACGTCGAAATCGCGGGAGAAATCGCGCATGAATCGCAAGAGCGGCCGCGAGAGCAGCGGCATGTCGCACGCTACGACCAGCACGAATTCATGCCGCGCCGCGGCGATCGCCGTCGCGATGCCGCCCAGCGTGCCCATGCCCGGGCGCCGGTCCGGCACGAGCCGAACGGCGAATCGCTCATAGGCCGGACGGTCGGTCGCAATGACGAAGAGATCGTCCGTCAGCGGCCGAACCCGATCGAGGACCAGTTGCAGCAACGGTGGTCCGCCGTCGATTAACGACAAAAGCGCCTTGTCCGTTCCCATTCGCGTGCTCATGCCGCCGGCAAGCACGCCGACGCTGAGCGGGAGTCCGCCGCCCGCGCCCTGATCCGGAGCTGAGTCGTTCGCTGCCATCGAGCCTCCATGGCGCAACGAGCGCCGCCCCGGTATAATGCGACGCAACGACGTGGCAGGAACAGCCCGACCACCGTGTAGACGAGGGAACGG
>JAICJJ010000474.1 GCA_025928535.1 Thermomicrobiales bacterium | reverse complement strand
GGGCGCAGCAAGCAGCGCCCCTACGATCTTGCGGCACGCCTCGAAATCCCACGCGCCATCATAGCCCGGCGCCGCCAGCGATCCGCTCCCCGCCGATAGTACATCCGCTTGCGCGAATCGCCGCGATGCCGGGGCGCGATCGGCATCAGTCGTCGCCGACCGGCGCGTAGTCCCCGACAGGGACCGCGCGCATCGGTTCCCGCGACGCGGCGAATTGGTCGCGATAGAGCCGCGCGTACAAACCGCCCCGCTCGAGCAATTCCGCGTGCGTCCCGCGCTCGACGATGTGGCCGCGTTCGACCACGAGGATCAGATCGGCCGCCAGGATCGTGCTCAGGCGGTGGGCGATGGCGAGCGTCGTCCGGTTGTGCATCAACCCCTCGATGGCCGACTGGATCAGGCGCTCGGAGCGGGTGTCGAGCGCGCTAGTCGCCTCGTCGAGAATGAGGATGCGCGGGTCCTTGAGAATGACGCGGGCGATCGCGACGCGCTGCTTTTCGCCGCCCGACAACTTGTAGCCGCGCTCGCCGACGACGGTGTCGTACCCCTCCGGCAACTCCATGATCCGATCATGGATCGCCGCCGCTTTCGCCGCCGCTTCGATCTCCGCCTGATTCGCCGCCGGATCGCCATAGGCGATGTTTTCTCGGATCGTCGCGTGGAACAGGTAGGTCTCCTGCGTCACCATGCCGATGACGCGGCCGAGGCTGGCAAGCGTCACGTCGCGCACGTCGATGCCGTCGATTTCGACGCATCCGCGATCGACGTCGTACAGCCGCGCGGCCAGGAGCGCGATGGTGGTCTTCCCGGAACCGCTCGGCCCGACGAGGGCGGCAAGTTGGCCCGGCTCCACCGCGAAATCGATATCCTGCAGTTCGAACGGCGCCGGCGCAGGTCCGGCTTCGGCGCCGTCCGGCGACTGCGTCGCGTCGATCGCCGCTTCCTCCACCGAGGGCGCGACGGCCGGGGAGCCGAGCGGCACGTCGTTGTAGTGAAACCAGATATGGTCGTAGCGCAGGCGACCCTTGACCCGCGCCGGATCGAGCGCGATCGCGCCGGGGCGGTCGGCGATTTCGACCGGCAGATCGAGATATTCGAAGATGCGATCGAAGAGAGCGAACGCGCCCTGGATTTCGACCTGCACATTCAGCATCTGGCCGAGCGGGAAAAAGAGGCGGCTTTGCAGCGTCGTGAAGGCGACGATGTCGCCGATCGTCAACGATCCGGCGCCGAGGATGATCTCCCGCCCGGCGTACCAGTAGACGACCGCCGGCGTGATCGAAAAAAAGGTCGAGATGATCATGAAAAACCAGCGGCCGATCATCTGCTGCCGAATCTGCAAATCGGCCAGCCGCGCGTTTTCCGTCTGAAACCGCTCGATTTCCCGATCCCGTCGGCCGAACGCTTTCGACAGCAACATGCCGCTGACCGACAGCGTTTCTTCGACGAGCGACGTCAGGTCGGCGACCGTTTGCTGGGTCGATGTGGTGACCTCGCGCCGCACGTTGCCGACCCGATAGGTCAGGAAGAGGAAAAACGGCAAGAGACCGATCGAGATCAGCGACAACTGCCACGAAATCAGCCACATCGCGACGATCGTCGAAATCGCCGTCGCCAGATTGCTGACGATGCTGGTCGCGGTGTCGGTGACGACCTGCTGCACGCCGCCAACGTCGCTGCTGAGGCGGGCCTGAATCTCGCCGGTGCGGGTGGCCGTGAAAAAGCGGAGGGGCATCCGTTGCAGATGCGCGTAGAGCGCGTTCCGCAAATCCTGCATCACATGTTGGCCGATGACCGTGTTGAGGTAGGTCTGGCCGACGCCAATCAACCCGGTCAGCATCGGCAAGACGATCATCAGCCCGACGAAGAGATAGAGTTGACCGAGATTCCGCGATGGGATCGCTTCGTCGATGATCAATTTGAGCAGAAACGGGTTGATCAGCCCGAAGACCGCGACGACGAGGATCGCGACGATCGTCAGGGTCACCGGCCGCCAGTAGGGTCAGAAAAACCCGACGACCCGGCGGACCGTGCGCGGGTTGACGGGTTGGTCCGCGCCCGGCGGCAGCGGCGCTCCCAGCGCCCCCATCGGCCCTCTGCCGCGTCGCATCACCCGCTCCTTCCCGGCGCGTCCGGCCCGTCCCGGCCGATCTCCGCCGTCGACACCCGTTCATTGTGCGGCATCGGGCCGCCTTCAGTCCGTCGGACGCGCATTGCGCGACCGTGAATCCAACCCGCGCGGCCGGGCGTAAACAGGATCGAGAGGGCGACGCGAACCGACGACGCGACTGCTCTCGGACAATGAGCGATTGGAGCGACGCACCCGCTCCTTCCCCTCCCCCCTTCCCGCATCGATCCGGCCGTCCTTCGGGACCTGGCCGGATCGGTGTTTTCAGCAGGTGGCGGCGTCCGCTTGTTCGGGCAAGGGCTGGATCGAATCGAGCCACTCGATCGCCGCCCGGGTTTGCAGCGATCGCAAGCGCAGGACCGCGGCGGCGAAACGCGCGTCGCCATCGGCGCGCCCGTCCCGCTCGGCCGTCGCCAGTTGCGCCGTCAGCGAGTCATACAACCGCTGGCAGATGTCGCGCTGCTCGGCGATGAGGTGGTCGGCGTGCTGCGGATCGAGCCGTCGGGCGAAAAAGAGTTTGACCAGAAATTCGAGGCGGATCTCGCGCGTCCGCGCGACCGGCTCGCCGAGCCAGCGCCGCAATTCGGTCCGCCCCTGGTCGGTCAATCGATAGGTGCGCCGGGCCGGCCGCGCCGATTGCGCTTCGACCACCGCTTCGACCCAGCCGGCGCGCTCCAGTTTTTTCAGATGGTGATACAGCATGCCCGGCTCGAGCCGGAGAATCTCGGCCAGCGGCTGGCCGTCGGTGAAGTGCTTCGCCAGGTCGTAG